>MEWP01000001.1 GCA_001775395.1 candidate division Zixibacteria bacterium RBG_16_53_22
GAAAAGAAAAATGAGGATAGAAGCTTTACAAAGAATCCACCGCGAATTTCCGCGACACCTGACTCATCCCCATTCTTATTATTCACCCCAATACCCCTTTGAGGAGCCCGCCGGATTTAAACAGGTAATCGATTCCGGTCCAAAGCGTCAATATAAGCGGCAGGACCAATATTAAATCGAATAGATTATAATTCCAGCCGGTCCATGGCATAATCCAGGATGGAATCCCGGGGCCCGAATGTGAAATTAGCGGCTCAACATTGGCGTAGACCAGGATTATGGCGATCGCCAGCATCTGCGATACCGTTTTCCACTTGGCCAGTACCGATGGCGATATCACCATGCCGCGATAGGCGGCCATGGAGCGCAGGCCGGTAATCAGAAACTCCCTGACGATTATTATCATCACCATCCAGCCGCGGGCATACCCCAGCGAAACGAACGACAAAAAGGCGGTCGAGACGAGGATCTTGTCCGCCAGGGGATCCATGAATCGGCCAAAGCCCGTGGGATGGCCGAGCTTGCGGGCATAGTAGCCGTCGGCCAGGTCTGTCAGGGCGGCTATGATGAAGACGATTGTCGCCGCCAGGCGGGCATAAAAATTCTCAAATATGATCAGCACCATGAAAACGGGCGACAGCAGAATCCTGGCGATGGTTAATAAGTTTGGTATATTCATCGGAAAACCATCGGGATTTGGGCAAATTTAATCTTCTGGAGGAGCATCATCATCGGATGGTGAAATGTAAGGCCTGCGCCGGATGGAGTCAAGCAAATCGGACATTGGGACGGGCTGTCTCATATCGCACAATAATTAAAAAAGGCGAGGCCGTCGGGACCTCGCCTGTACAAGTAAGCCGGTTTGTTGCTATCCTGTGGCGCCTGCAGATGTCTATCGCGCCATATCCCCCATTATTGCGGAACATCAGTCTTATTCGCAGCGGGTTTCACCAGCCAAAAATCGCGCGGGTAGAGGCGAAAGAGCTCGAATTTCCCCTCGACACTATGGATATAATCCTCGTATGAGCGGAACTGCGCCTCCGGCCCGATTATGAAATAAACCGCGTCGCTCACCCCGTCCGCGCGCGGCCCGTAGCCGGGCAGAACCATGCCATATGTGTCCTCCATCATGCTTTGAAGCTTGTCATATAAACCGGGGTCCTTTCTCAGCTCCAGGACTGCTATTCTGAATCGGCGGACCTTGTCAGGTGTCAGGTCATCCGCCAGGTCGGCGGCCATGGCCTCGCCGCGGGCCTCGTAGCGCGATCCCGAGCGATATACCGAAAAAGCCTGTGCCACCGCATATTCGGCCAGTGCCGGATTGCGAGGCGCGTTTTTTAGCTCGTTGACAACAAACTGCATGGTCTGTGCCAGGTCGGGACAGCGCTCAGCGTAGTAGACAAGGCGGCCGGTAAACTCGTTGCTGCGAAGACCGTTCGAATAGGCCATCCCGGCGCTCCAGGTTTTCATGAACATGCTGTGAGCGCCACCGCCCCCATAAAGACGAGCCGCAAGGAATTTCAACAGAATATCAGGGTCGCTGTCATCGAAACTGGCGCACGGCGCCGAATTGATGAATACACCGGAGCGAGTATTGTCGTTGACAAGCCCCACAAAAATCGGCTTCTCGGACGACTGCGCATGTTCCCTCAAACGATCCATTATGATCGGCCGATCATCGTAATCCTGATACTTCGACGGCTCGCTGGAAAGCTGCGATAATATTCTATCCAGGCCTGGTTTGAGTGCCGCCCTGCTTTCCGCGTTCGAGACCAGGAATTCCCGCACGTTATCGGACCTCAATACCTGGCTCAAGATTTGTCGCAAGGCCTCCAAGGTTTTTGCGGGCTTGACCTGCAAATCGCTATCTATGAGATTGCAGAGGTAACGCCAGTCCTGCGCCAGGCTGGCATCCGGAATTTCAGCCAGATTTTGCTTAAGATCATCGATCGCCTCGAGCACCAACGCCCTGGCCTCATCGGAAAGAGCATGATACCCGGATATGGCGGTTCCAATCCGGTCGCCGGGACCAACGACGATCTTTCCGTCCTGCAAAGCCAGCAACAGGCTTAAGATCTCCTTCCGATCGGCCCCCGCTCCAAATTCGGCCAGCGTCTGCATGAAGTTTGAAAATTCCTCGGATACCGACTGAGAACCCGGCTCTTTGAGAAGCCATCGCACCCTCTGAAACGAATGCGCCTGAGTCAAGAAGCTGCTGGTGGCCAAGATAAGCGGATTATCTTGCTTCCACCAGGCCAGGGCGGGATCGTCCACCCATGCCTCCTCGGGGGCGCGCATGGTATTGCGCAGGTCGCTCAACGCCAGGTCAATGGCATCGCGCAATCGCGGCAGGTTCTCCTCGCTCCAGTACGGATGGAAGAGAACCGCCTCCATCCACTCCAGGGATTTCTTCGATTCCTCCAGGTCACCGCCTTCAGCCCTGACCACCAGTTCCACCCGGCCCGTGCGATAGTTTGAACTGTAGTAGGCGCGTAGTTCCATGATCTCGCGCCTGAGCGCTTCTTTCATCTCGCCAAATGAGTAAAGGCGATCTCTGGTGGCGCCCACTTCCGTCAGAAGAGTGGGCAGGGCCGAGACATAAAGGAGGAGCGATTCCGGGACCACATCCATGCGGAAAGCCAACCCGGCCATGGCGCTCGTCATGTTGTCGAAAATCGACGACACCATTTGTCTGCCCCCTGGCAGACTCTCGGTCGTGTATCGAAGCTGGTCATCCAGGGTGAGAGGTGGGTTATCGATGAATTTCGGCATCGCGATTCGGCCGGCCTCAGAGTCGATTGCCGCTGTCTTCCTGTCATAATCCTCTTTGAATCTTCTGATCGCCTCGGCATTCTCCGACACCTCGTACTGCGTCTTCAGATTCTCGGCGAAGGAACTCAGGCGTTCTTGGCGCGCTTGCTCGGTATCATGCAACAGTTGGGGATCGGGGCAGGCCGCCACGGCATAAGGCTGATTCTCGAGAAGGCGCCATTTTGCCACGAATCCCCGCCAGATATTCTCTCCGCCGGAAAGAAGCCTCTCGGCGTATTGAAGTTCCTCGTCGAGCGTCAGCTTCTTCTTAAAGCCGGACTGATTCTGCAGATGTTTTAGATGCTCCAGCCACCGTCCGCTGGCCCCGCGATAACCGAACCCCGGCGGCGAGTTTAGCAAGTTGCGAAGGTCTCTTCGACGCTCCATGACCCGATTTTTGGCCCTCTCGTTAAATGCCAGAAGTTCGCGGGAGCCGTCGGGAAGATTGGCCGCCCATCTTATCTCCTCGATAATCTGATGCCGCACGCTGTCGATGACAGCTATGTTACAGGCCTCCTGACGGACATTGTTGAATCCGATGTAGGCCGCGTGCCCGATATCCGATGATATCCATTCGAAAACAGCGTTGGCGCCCAAATCCATTACTCTCGTTTGCGAATCGATGAATTTTCGGAACAGGTTGGAGGTCTCGCCGCTGGCGAGGTTGCTCATGAAAAGATCGAATATATACCCCTCGTTGTTGTCATAATCGAGTGTCGGCGGCCAGGCGAATACCAGAAGGCCCGGTTCCTTTTCGTTCTGTGACGGAAATCCGACAATCTTGGTTGTCCCGTGCGGGGCCGATTTCGGCTCTGGCAGCGAGCGGTCGGCCTGGGCGGGATCGGCTCCGGGCGTAGCTTTCGGCTCCACGCGGCTTAGAATATCGGATACATTTTCAAGACAATTTTCGAGCTTGATTTCATCCCCGATTGACATGATCATGCCCATGTTGGAGAGATGGTAATTTTTCTCGATAAAGCGGCGCATATCGTCGGAAACCATAGTTCGAATGTCATCGGGATACCCGCCCGATTCGTTTGAGAGAGGATGATCTGTACCGTAGAGCAGATGCCCCAGCTCTCGCCCGAGATTTCCCCAGGGCCTCTCATAGCCGCTTATCATTTCGTTGTAAACAGTGCCCTTTTCCTCGAGGCTGATACTGCTGTCGGTGGGATCGATAGTATAGCCGACATTGCAGACCTCACGGCGAATTTCCTCGTCGGAGAAATTGGGATGCAGGAGCGCATCGAGCTTGGCTTCCATCAGTGTGAAGAAAGCCTCTATCCCCGCCGCCGTATGGTAATGATAGCAGGTTTGCAGTTGGCCGGTGAAAGCCGAGCTGTTGCCGAGATACATCTCCTCCAGCGAACCCACATAACGCCCCTTGGTGCCTTTGCCCAGCATAAGATGCTCGCAGGTGTGAGGTTCGCCCTGGTCCGAGGGGGGAAATGAATTGACCCACATGAACGCCTGCGGCACCGACTGGATGCGGAGCAGGTCCAGAACAAAACCGCTCGGGGTGTGTCTGAATCTGACTCCGATCGGTTTACCATTTTCGTTCTCATAGATATTCTCGACCTGGAACGCGGCTATGGTCTGGCCCTTTTCCAGGTTTTGCAAATTTATTTCGCTTCTGGCCTGGGAACTCAAGAGTGCCGTGATGCACGCGGCAAGCATGCCCGACAGACGCCAAATAATCATCATTCCTCCTTAGGGGAGAGGTTCTTTAAATTTCTCAAGCGTTGGTTTCGATTCCTCGGCTGTTTCCTGCTGCTGCCATATGCGCCGATTCCATTTCCGCTTAATATAATCGAATTTTCGAGCACGGCCGATAATTTTCCACTTCCGGAAAAAGAAAACCGATATTGATCGCCCAATCCATCATCCCCGAGGGGCGGCAAAGCGCCTCCCCGACATTTCATTCCGGCTTCCAGAATTTCAACCTGCCCGTCGAGCCACGATTTTGGCATTTGGGAAATAAGGAACAAGGGCCGTTTCCCGATTTTGGATAATGCTCTCTATCTTTATCCGGTATTGCGCGTCGGGGTCGCGCGGACGCACCCGACCTTTTTCATTTAACCTTAAATAGCATTTGATGTTGCGACAGCCCTTCGAATCCATGTCCGATACCGCTCAGGCCCCCATAGACCAGAATTAATATAAAAAATGCTTGACAATGCCACCGTCGGTTTCTTATTAATCACCACAAATTTTCGGTGAGCGGCAGTTTTGTAATGGAATCATTCTGATATTGTGCTGATACTGGTCTAGTGCTGAAAGGAGGTGGCTGGATTTACCAGCGATCCGGCATACGGGGGAACGAAGATCGATTGAAATGATGTCAGGATGTGTGTAGGCAACGGGGCTTGCGCGTATCCTATTTTTTTTGGTCCCTATATATTTTTTAAAGAAAGGATGCAGAAATGTTGAAACGAATCGCCCTAATTTTCGCGGCCTTGACCCTGCTTGCGATCATGATCGGGTGCAGCAAGGCCCCTGAGGCCGAAATGCAAAATGCCAATGCCGCCATGGAGGCCGCCAAGATGGCGGAGGCCGAGACCTACGCCGGAGAGCTCTTCAACGCCGCCCAGGATACTTTGAACAGCGCCATGGCCGCCAAGCAAGAGCAAGACTCCAAATTCGCGCTCTTCCGAAGCTACGGCAAGGCCAAAGAGGGCTTTGTCGCCGCCGAGCAGATGTTCAATAACGCCGCCACCGAGGCCGCGGCTGAGAAGGAAAGAGTCAGAGTCCAGGTCGAGCAGATGATGGTCGAGGTCAAGGCCGTGGTTGATAGCGCCGTGATGGCCCTCCAGAAGGCCCCGCGCGGCAAAGGAAGCAAGGCCGATATCGAGCTCATAAAAACCGATCTGGCCGCTGTCCAGGCGCAACTGGTCGAAGCCGAGGCCGATTTCGCCACCGGCAAGTTCATGGCTGTCAAGTCCAAGCTCGAGGCTGTTGCTCAGAAGGCCCGCGCCATTATCGATGAAATCGCTGTTGCATCCGGAAAAAAAGTTGGCATGTAAGCGATAAATTTTGTAAATTAATCCGATAATTTAATAGGGCCGTCTAATGTTGGGCGGCCCTTGTCGTAACGACTGAATTAGTTTGTGAGGGGAATCAGTACATCTTGAAAAGCATGTTTTCTTGCCGGATGGGGCACGCGATTGCTTTTGCGGCGGCATTTCTCGTATTCCTTTCCTGCGAAAAGCCCCCGGCGACGCTGCTTGCCAACGCCAGGCTGGCGCTCAAACGGGCCGAGGACTCCGGCGCCCTTCGGTACGCCGAGCAGGACTTCCGCGCCGCCCAGAAGATAATGCGATCGGGCTGGATGGAAATGGCGCGCCAGAACGGCCGGCTGGGGCCATTCCGCAACTACCACCAGGCCGACTCCCTGCTCAGGCTTTCCATATCCAAATCCTCAGAGGCCGTCAAGCACGCGCAGGAGACGATAAGAAACCTCGACTCCCTGGCCAGGAGCGAGCGCCTGCAGCTCAAAAACGAACTTGATACCTGGCGCGAGGCTCTCGATGGATCCCTCGAGAATTTCAGGGCCGAGAAATATTGGACCGAGGCCGAATTCGCAATCCGTGTCAGCGAACGCCTGGCCGCCAACGGCGAATATCAGGAGGCCATCGACAAAGTCAGGAAAGGCCGGGGATCGCTCCGCAATCTCGAGAATACAATCAGCGAATATATCAATGATCAAGCCAGGAAAATTCAGTCCTGGAGACAATGGGTGCGGGAAACCGTGGCAGAATCACGGTCCAATGGAACCAGCGCCATCATAATCGACAAATCGGAGCATAAAGCATTTCTGGTCAAAGGCGGACAGGTGATCCGATCCTACAACTGCGAGCTGGGGTATAACGCCGCCCACCAAAAGCTATTTGCCGGCGATGGCGCTACTCCGGAGGGGCAATACCAGATCACAAAAATCAAACATAACAGCAAGTTCCACAAGGCGCTCTTGATAAACTTCCCCAACAGCCTCGATCTGAGGCGCTTCCGCGAAAATAAATCCCGCGGCATCATCTCCAGATATGCCCGGGTCGGCGCCCTGATAGAGATTCACGGCAACGGCGGAAAAAATGAGGACTGGACAGACGGCTGCGTGGCCCTTAGTAATAACGATATGGATCACCTGCTGCAGTTCGTCGCGGTTGGAACGCCGGTCACGATAGTGCGTAAATCGGATCAGTGGCCATGAGAAGAACTTTTTTATATATCCTGATACCAATCGTCCTGGTGCTTGTCGCGCTCTTGGCGATTCTGTCCAACAGGCGGGAGAAACTCCCCGAGGACCAGGTCGCCATCTACATAGATAGCACCTACGTCAATCTTCCGACCGACGATAAGAAGGCCCAGAAGGAGCTTCAACGGGCCCGCAAAACTTTCGACCAGTTGAAGCCTAAGAAACCGTATATCGTAATCGATACGAACGCCAACAAACTCTCTCTGCGGACCGAAGACTCCCTGATCTATAAGGCCACCTGTTCCACCGGCTCGGGCGGCATTTTGGTCGACAGCCTGACCGGCCGTAAATGGATTTTCAATACTCCCAGAGGCGTCTTCAAAATAAACAGCAAGCTCAAACAGCCCTGGTGGCGCAAACCCGACTGGGCCTTCATCGAAGAGGAAGAGGAGATCCCCAACGACGAGAGGGAGCGCTACGACCCCGAAATGCTCGGCGAATTTGCCATGGGTTTCGGCGATGGTTATTTCATACACGGGACGATCTATGAGCGCCTCCTGGGGGTCAGCGTCACGCATGGCTGCGTTCGCCTCGGCTCCGATGACCTGCACTACATTTTCGAGCGCGTCGGGGGCGGCACTCAGGTTTTCATCTTCTAATATCATGATTGCGACCGTGCGCATATCGTTGGCGATTCTGTTGGGTGTCTTGGCGACCTTCACTGCCTCGTGCAGGAATGAGGAATCGGCCATAAAACCTGCCCGGCAGGCCGGCTCCACAAAAAAATGGGATAGGGGAAAGGCCGATCTCGAGTATCGGCTTATCCAAGCCGAGACCAGGCTGGCCAAAACAGAAAAACCATACCTCGTCCTCGATATGAAAAACAGGGAAATCGTCATTAAGCTCAAGGGAGCCTTGGTCTGGAGTTACCCGATGGAGATCGACGATGCCAATTCCGAGCAGACCGACGATTTTGTCCGCAGATTTCGGGGCAACCAGATGCGGCTCATCCGCCCAATGACAGAAAAGCATCTCTTCGCGGCCTCAGATAAAACGCCGGATTCCATCCTGGCCATTGTCGGCGAGGCTGTCAATGTCGACCCCGACCTTCTTCAGAGAGAAGTGCCGCAGCGGTTCATGATATCCTGGAGCCCGAGCCTCTCCCTCGAGATTCGCACCGATGCCGCCGGCAAGCCAACGTCGCGGTTTAAGAATACATTCGTCGAGTTCAGGCAGGCGTTGTCTCTGCCGTTCGGCGTGGCGCGGATAGTTATCAAAATGAACCCTGATGACGCCCTGACTCTATATCGGGCCAGCCGGCCGGGCCTGCCAACGCTGATATATCCGGCATTTTAGGCGCTATCGCTTTTCTTAAATATAGGAATCGAATATGCATTATGCGGAAGCACCTCCGCTTTACACCGGAATCCCCTTTATCGTCCTGCTTCTGGCCATCGCCATTCTGCCGCTGGCCGCGCATAAATTCTGGGATAAGAACAGAAACAAGGCCATAATTACGGCCATTATCGGCATTCCGGCGCTCATCTACCTCCTGGGACACTACCAGGCTGAGATGTTCCATAATATACGGGACTACTTCTCATTCATCATACTCCTGGGCTCACTATTTATCATCTCCGGCGGCATACTTTTAACAGGAGATCTCAGGGCCACGCCGAAAGTGAATACGCTGTTCCTCCTGATCGGAGGCGTAATCGCAAATGTCATAGGCACGACAGGCGCCAGCATGCTTCTCATACGCCCGCTCTTGAGAACCAACTGCGAGCGGAAGGTCACCGGGCATATCCCTGTATTTTTTATCTTCGTGGTCTCCAACATCGGCGGTTGCCTGACCCCAATCGGAGACCCGCCCCTCTTTTTGGGCTACCTCCGTGGCGTGCCCTTCACCTGGACACTGCGCCTGCTTCCGGAGTGGGTCGTGGCCATGGCGATTATACTGACCATCTTTTATATCTGGGACAGATACGCTTATCGCCATGAGGCCGTTAAAGATATCCGGCATGATATCGCCGAGATCGAGCCATTGAGGGCGAAAGGAACGATCAACTTCGTATTTTTGGCCGGCGTAGTATTGTCGGTAGCGCTGCAAATACCCGGCCCCTATCGCGAAATCATAATGGTCGCGATGACCGGGCTCTCGCTGTCCCTGACCAGGAAAGACTATCGGCTAGCCAACAAATTTACCTATCACCCAATCGCCGAGGTGGCCATTCTATTCGCCGGCATTTTCGTTACCATGGTTCCTCTGCTGATTATTCTCCATGAGAAAGGCGCAGCGCTCGGCCTGACTAAACAGTGGCAATTCTTCTGGGCCACCGGCGGCTTAAGCTCTTTCCTCGATAACGCCCCCACCTACCTGACCTTCTTCTCAGCCGCCGAAAGCGTCACCGCCCATATGAGCGCCGTTGGCGATATCGTGGCCGGTGTTGACTCCGGCCTGTTACGCGCCATCTCCTGCGGGGCGGTCTTCATGGGCGCCAACACTTATATCGGTAACGGCCCCAATTTCATGGTCAAGGCCATATCCGACGAGCAATGTATCAAGGCCCCCCACTTTTTCGGCTACATGGCTTACTCGGGATTGATACTTATCCCAGTGTTTGTGATTATTACGCTGATATTCTTCCGGGGATAAAGATTACCTTGCTACCGGCGCTTCTTCCGGCCTGATCGGCTTGGCCTCGCCCCCGAATGCCACCCCCATCTCTGTCAGCATCTTGAATGGTGGCTCCCCGCCGGCAAATATGAGGACATAGTCGTTCGGGATCTCGATCATGTCTTCGCCGGCCTTCATCAGCACCGTCGCCTCGCGAATTTCCTTAACGGCCGAGTTGAAAATCGGCCGCACCTTCTTCTGGGTGATAAGCTCATTGATCCGTTGCTCGTTCTTGAGCTTCACGCGCGCGAATTTCGCCTGCCGATACGAAATCGAAACCTTATTCCCCGGCTGACGGCCAAGTCCGACCGCCGCCTCGACCGCGCTGTCGCCGCCTCCCACAACCAATAGATTCTTATTCTGATAAGATTGCGCATCGACCAATTGATACAACACTTTGGGCCGATCCTCCCCGGGCACGCCCAGCTTGCGCGGTGTCCCGCGTCGCCCCATGGCTAATATGACATGGCCTGCCTGGTAATTCCCCTTGATGGTCGTTACAGTGAAATGTTCACCGTCTCTCGTTACGCGGTCCACCCTCTCGTTGACGCTTATGTTGAGCTTGTACTTGACGATAATGTCCCGCCAGGTCTCGAGCAGAAACTCCTTGGAATATTCCTCTTTCTTCAGCGTGCCGAACAGCGGTATTTCGACCGGCTGTGTCATGACCAATTTCTGGCGTGGATACTGCAATATCGTGCCGCCCGGCTCTTGGCGGTCGAATACGATATAACGGAGGTTGCTCTGTATTGCCGATAGCGCCGCGCAGAGCCCTGCCGGTCCCGCGCCTACGATTATGACATCAAATACACCTGGATCGCTTAATCGCGTCCCTGTTTCGACGATCCGCCTGATTACCATCCGCCCCTGGTCGATTGCGTTCCGTATGAGCGACAAACCGCCCAGCTCGCCGGCGATATATATGCCGGGCACGGAGGTTTCGTTATACTCGTTCATTAACGGGATATCGGCCCGTGTCTTGATATCACCCAGGCCGACTTTCAGTGCTCCCACCGGGCAAGCTTGCTCGCAATAGCCGTGGCCCACACAGCGCTGGCCGTTGATGATCGTTGCCCGTCCGAAAACAATCCCCAATACATCTCCCTCCGGGCAGACCTCGACACAAGAGCCGCACCCGATGCACCGGGCCATGTCGATCATGGGATATTGTCCCTTCGGCTTATCGAGCCCCAGCGCCTGAGCTTCTTTGCGTCGTTCCAGGTCCTGCTTCTGGCGCTTGCGGAATTTCAGATAATAGGGGACAAATATGACACCCACCAGGATAAGTGTGACAAGCCAGATTAGTAACGATTCCATTCATTCATCCTATACGGATTGATGACATAAACCGGTCAAAACCGATACCCCAGCTCTGCTATCACGCGATTGCCCTTGGTGTCATCGCCCATGTCATATTCGTATGTCGCGGATATATACAGCTTTCGATAAAGGTCGAATTGCCCCGCGAGTTGAATCCAGTCGTTTTTCCGGTCGCTTCCTCCTGCGCCGAAACCGTAGACATAAATCCCATACCCGACAGAAATCATGTCGCCTCGCCACAGGGTGCGCATGAATCTGGCCGAAAGATTGTAACCATCGGTAAAGGGCCCCAAAAATCCTGCAAACTGCAAATTGAGCGATTGGCCGGCGGCGAAAAGATTGGTCTTGTTGATACCAAACGAATAGGAATATGTGGAGCTCTGATCCACGCTGCGCTTGTGAAGACCGAAACTTCCGAAAAGGAAATATTCCTTGTGCGGCCGAATCGACAAGTCCGCCCTCAGCCCTTTGCGCAAAACGTCGTCGAATAAGCTGTCGGCCAACGTGCGCGTATCGTATGTCCAGTAGTTGCGACGGTTATCATAGCTGATACCCGCCGAAAGCCACTTCGCCAGGTTTCCCCGTCCGGAAAGATACAAATTCGTCAGGTTGACGCTCTCTCCGATTTTCTCCTTTTTCCAGCCGCGGTTGAAATCTATCTCGGCGCTCTGATAAAAATTCCAGCGGCCCGAGAGCGTAACACCGTTCCTCAGGTAGAGAAATTCGCGGCTTACCGTGGCGCCATGATATTCGCCGGCCGCCGCCACGGTCGACTCCAGGCGGTTGGTCCTATAATCGCCGCCCGTGTAATTGACATAGCCGCCATATTTTTGAAGCGACGTCTGAAACTCGGAATATTGCCATTCCGGCTGGGTGCCCGCGAACGCTCCGACATGGATCAGGCCGATTCCCTTCTGCATGACCATGCCGTCGATGTAACCGATGCCGCTCATCTTGTTCGATATGACCCGGCCAACCTCGAGGCTGAACGGCGCCAGGTCGTTGGCATACCCGAATGAAAGCTGGTAGATACGATTCCGCCACTCGGTCCTGGGGACATCCCGGTTATATTCCCGGGTTCGCTTGTTGTAGCGGGAGGTAATCCTGACATTGAGCGAAAGGTCGTACCCCCGGAGACGGCTGGCCTTCAGGTTGAGCCTGAAACTCGGCTGGGTGAAATCCAAATTCGAGGCCGACCTGTCATCCCACTTGTGCATCTGAACCGAGACCCCGCCGCTTATCTTGGCCGATGGCGCCTTGGCAATCGCGCTCGGGGGTGCAATCACCGCCGTTGCACCGGCCGGCTTCGGCGTCCGGCTGACCGCAAGTTCGGAGGCAACGGGTTCCCGGGCCCTTGGTCTGCTTCTTGCCTTATCTCCCACCTGTATTGGGCCGGCCGCCCGAATGATCCTGCAGGAGGCCGAATGCTCGGCCGCAAAAATAACCTCCATCACCGCGTGGACACTATCGCTCTTGATAATTTCCAGGGTGTCGCCCACCGCGATACTATCCGAAAGGCCGGCATCGATATAAATATTCTCATTCGAAATATACTTGACATTAAATTGAGGCGCCAATTCCTGCCCTTGTGAACTCAATGAGATAATAAGAATTAATATAAATGATAAGATAGTCGATTTCATACTGAGACCTCAATCTCCCTTCTCGCCCATCGGATGACAGGCGTAACAGGCGTTGCTGTCATATGCATACCCCCCGACCTCGCTGTGCTTTTCATCCATGCGGCCCTGTTCATGCTCATGGCATCCAAGGCAACTGAATACACCATGGTCCTGCGGATTCGGATGGCAATCGCGGCAGGAGCTCCATTCGCCCGCATGCGCTCCGGTCGAGATGGGGAAGAATCCGGAATGCCGGGCGAAATTGGCCGGCTGCCAGCTTGCCGGAAAATGGCACTCCTCACAACGGGTCCCGAACCCCATCAGGCTATGCGAGGGATTAGCGGCTTGCTCGAAATCACCCGCGTGGCAGGAATAACACTCGGATTTCAGAAACGAGAATTCCCCCTCGATTTCGCTGACATGACAGGCCCGGCAGTCGAGTTTGGCGTGCGGTCCTATCAGCGGAAACGACGTTCCGGCATGGGCGCTCAAGGCGTTGAATACGGCCCAGCCGCGCGGCGTGTGACACCGGCCGCAGGCGATCGCCAGCTTCCCCTGGTGAATATCGGTGTGGCACGAAACACAGTCGCCGCTCACCCGGCCGAAATCCTCTAATACGTGACACCCTTTGCACTTGGCCTTGGCATGTTTTCCTTCCAGGATAAACCCCGTCTCCTGATGCTCAAAGCGGATATCCTTCCATTTTGTGGAGACATGGCATTCTTCGCATTTGAAACGCAACTGGTCGGAATGTGGGCTCCTCTGCGCAGCTGAGACTCCGAATAATGTCAGAAACATCGCCAATGTTAACTTCAAACCCGGCTTCATCGGTTCCTCTCCATTTTTCCACCCAGCTACCGATCACCCGCTTCGCCGCGCGGATGGCAGGCGTAACAAGCCTGGCTATTATATTGATAATTCGGTACGCCGGTGTGGCGTTCGTCTGTATCCGGCTGATTATGCTCATGGCAAAGGATACACTCGAAGGCGCTGAAATCGTTGGGATTGACATGGCAATCGGCGCAGGTTGTCCATCGCCCCTGATGCCGGCCGGAGTAGATCGGGAAATAAAGCAGATCGTGATCCCAGGTGCTCGGCATCCAGGCACCAGTGTTGTGGCAATTCTGGCAGGTGGTCGGGAAACCGGCCGCCTGGTGATCAGGCACGGCGTTATCGTAGTCGCTTTGGTGACAGGCATAGCACTCCACGGGCGTGTTCTCATACCCGTTGGCGTGACAGGCCAGGCAGGGGGCATTGACATGCGCCCCGGTCAACGGAAATTGAGTGGCGCTGTGATCGAATGTCGCCGGTGACCAGCCGTTGGTCGTGTGGCACTGCGTGCATAAATGGCTGTAATTCCCCTGCACATGGTTGGGATCTGCAACACCCTCAAAATCTGCCTGGTGGCAGGCGTAACAATCGGTTGGCGTGTTCTGGTATCCTCCGGCGTGGCACGAAAGGCAGGAGAGTGGCACATGCGCGCCTGTAAGCGGAAACTGCGTCTGGTTGTGATCAAATGTCGATGGTGACCAGGCCGTGGTGTTATGGCATTCCGTGCAGATATGACTGAAATTATTTTGGATATGGTTCGGATCGGCTACGCCGTCGTAGTCGCTTTGATGGCACGAGTAACAGTCGCCGGCAGTATTGTCATATCCCGTTGCATGGCAGGCCGCACATAACAGCCCGACATGCGCCCCCGTCAATGGAAATTGCGATAAATTATGGTCGTATGTCGCTGGTATCCACGCCGCCGTAGTATGACATTGAGTGCAGATCTGGCTGAAATTATCGGTCACATGGTTGGGGTCATCGACTCCGGTGTAATCGCCCTGATGACAGGCGTAACACTCGATCGGGATATTCTCGTAACCCGTCGAGTGGCACGCAATGCATTGCAGCGAGATGTGCGCCCCCGTCAACGGGAACTGCGTGTTGGCATGATTGAATAGATCGCTTCCCCAGTCGGTAGTATTGTGGCACTGGGTGCAATCGTGTGGGAAGTTATTTGAGTCGTGATTTTCGGCTCCGTGATAATCGGCCTCGTGGCACGACCAGCAATCAAAAGGTATCTGGTAGCCATTGGCATGGCACTCGATACACTGGAGTTGAACGTGCGCCCCGGTTAACGGAAACTGCGTGTTGGCGTGATTGAATGTCGACGGCTCCCAGGCGGTGGTGTTGTGGCATTGCGTGCAGTCATGGTCGAAATTGTTTTGCGCGTGGTTCGGGTCGGACGCGCCATCGTAGTCCCCCTGGTGGCATGAGTAACATGCCGTAGGAGTATTATCATAACCGCCGGCATGACAGGAAACGCAGGAAAGCGTCGTATGCGCGCCGGTTAACGGAAATTGCGTAGTGGCATGGTTAAAAGTGGACGGTTGCCAGGCGGACGTGTTGTGGCATCGAGTGCAATCGTGGGCGAAATTGTTCTGCGCGTGGTTGGGATCCGCGGTCGAATTGTAATCGTCGTCATGACAGGCGTAACAGTCAGTCGGCGTGTCCTGATATCCCCCCGCATGACACGAGATGCAGGAGACCGAGGTATGTGCCCCGGTTAACGGAAACTGCGTATTGGCATGGCTGAAATTGGCCGGCTCCCATGCCGACGTGGAATGACAAAGCGTGCAATTATGATCGAAATTATTCTGGACATGGTTGGGGTCGGAAACTGATTCATAATCGGTCCTGTGGCAGGCATAGCAATCTGTCGGCGTGTTCTGGTACCCTCCGGCATGGCACGAGTTGCACGTCACGCTGACATGGGCGCCGGTCAACGGAAAATCGGTCTGACTGTGATTAAATGTGGTCGGCTCCCAGGCAGTGGTCGTGTGGCACTGGGCGCATTCGTGCGGGAAGTTGTTGGTAACATGATTAGGATCCGCGACCGAATTGAAGTCATTAGTGTGGCACGTATAACAATCAGTCGGGGTGTCTTGGTAGCCGCCGGCGTGACAGGAGTTGCAGGCCACCGAAACATGGGCGCCGGTCAGCGGAAACTGGCTTAAATTATGATCGAAAGTTGCCGGGGCCCAGGCGTTTTCATTGTGACAGGTCAGGCATGTCTGAGGAAAATTATTCTGTGAGTGGCTGGGGTCTGTCGTGGCCACGTAGTCGTCCTGGTGGCAGCCATAGCATTCCCTGGGAAGCCCCTCAAGTTGATTATTGACGTGGCACTGAACGCACGTTATCGCGCCATGGGCGCCGTTTAAGGCAAATCCCTCACTAACTTGAATATGATCGAACTGCGCCGTTTCCCAGCCCATATCGTTGTGGCAGGCCTCGCAATTGGTCGGGAATCCGAAGGTGGCGTGGGCCGGATCGCTGGTGGCGGCAAAATCCTGCGCATGACAGCCGTAACATTCGGCCGAGGTGCCTCGATATTGCGTAACATGACAAACGGCGCAGTCGGTGCTGGCATGTTTGCCTCTCAGGGCAAATGCCCCGATATGCTTGAAACTTGTCACACTCCAACTGGCCGCCACCGGTTGATGGCACTGCCGGCAATCGCTCGAAAAGCCTGCCAGCGAATGGTTTGGATTGGTGGACGACTCAAAATTGGATCGATGACATATCTGACACTCCGGCGACACATCCGCGAATTCATTTCGCTCCTGGCCGATATGACAGGCGCCGCAATCGCTGATCGCATGGACCCCCACCAGAGGAAAGCCGCGCGAGGCGTGAAGCTCGAAATTATCCTTGCGATTCTGCCAGTTCTGCGGCGAGTGGCAATTCTGACAGGTTGCTCCAAACTGCCCGCGATGGACATCGATATGGCAATCTGCGCAGGCTGTTCCCACGTATGAGAATCGCAGATCCCTGTGGCATACCCCGCAAGCGGCCTTGGTATGTTGTCCAACCAGAGCGAAGCCGGTCTCCTCGTGCTTGAATTTCAACGGCGGCTTAAAATTATCCCACGATTCCGTGTTGTGGCAGTCCAGGCAGTTCCACGACATCTTGCCATGCGGACTCTGCCTGGTCTCCTGCGCCAACCCGGCCGACCAGGTCAGCGCCGCCAGAATGAAAATCGCACTTGAAAGACATCTCATGACTTTCGTCCTCCGTCGTCCGGAATCTTGCCCCCGTGACATGAACTGCAGGCGACATCAAGCGGCTTGAACGGAATGTATGGCTTGCCTTCGAGGATAGCCTCCTTGTGGCAGGCCCTGCAAGCCACTTTCAAATGGGCGCCGTCGAGCTTGAATTTCGAATCGCGGTTATGGTCGAATTTTTCAGCTTTCCAGCTATTGGGCAAGTGGCAGCGAGCGCAGTCTGTATCCCTTAAAGCCCCGCCCGGCGACTGGCCCGCCGGCGCGAACTGCCCTCCGTGAATATCATCGTGGCATCCCTGGCATCGAAGCGGAAGATCCACGAATTGCAGGGAGGCTTTGCCACCGATCTCTTTTTCATGGCATTTGCGGCACGAGATTTCATTATGCCGCCCCTCCAGCGGCAATTTCGCCTGGGCATGGTCAAATGATGTTTTTCGCCAGCTCTCGACCACGTGGCAAAACTCACATCCGCTCTTGGTCACGTACTTGTCGACCAGTCCTCGATGCGGATCTTTATGGCAGGTCAGGCAACGGGGATTGTCAAATGTGAAACGTACGAACTCGACCCCGCTTTCCATAACGGTTTTCTGATGGCAGCCGATACATGGTATCGCCAGGTGGCTTCCAGAGAGGGGGTAATCGGTTTTCTGATGCTGCTCGATCGTAAATTTGGTCGGCGTAAAACCGGCTACCGTGTGACATTCCTCGCAGGCGCCCTTGCTCGGGCGCGCCGCGAACTGCGCGTTATGATAGTCGCTATGACAATCCTGGCAAAAATCGAATTTCATCTGCTTGAACGATTTGCCGGGCAGATGGCACTTGTCGCAGGCGACCGCCGCGTGCTTGCCAAGGAGCGCAAAACGCGTCTTGCCATGGTCAAATCCGACTCGGTTGACACTCTGCCAGCCGGCAGTGTTGTGGCATCCCTCGCAATTCCGGCCAAATTTGTTGTTGTGGGCATCCTTATGACAATCTAAGCATCGTTTATACGCCAGCCCCTTGAATTTCAAATACTCCTTGTCGGTCTCGAATTTATTATCGATTACGGGCAGGTGGCACTTATTGCATTCTATGCTGAGGTGCCTGCCGGTCAGGGCGAAATCGGTCTTGTTATGATCGAATTCGCGAACCGGCTTCCAGGCGGCGAATCCGTGGCAATTTCGGCATTCGGTCAGATGGCCTCGATGCTCATCGATATGACATGAAAGGCAATTCTGGCCTA
>MEWP01000002.1 GCA_001775395.1 candidate division Zixibacteria bacterium RBG_16_53_22
AGGAAATTAATTTTATTACGTAAAGAATCAAATATCTTTAATATGTCTGAATCCGAAAAGGCGTCCATATGATTCTCCTTTTTTGCATGTTTTTAATGGACAGGCATTGATCATAAATATTTTTTATAGAAAATCATAAAGTGCCCAAATGTCGAAGTATTTAAATATCCAGCATTTTAAAATCGATCCCCCTCCCCAGCTAACCTCTCCCTGTACTTTTCCAGCCCCTCTTTCGCTTCTCTGGTCGACATCATATCGCGCAGGTAGACACCTTCGGACTCGATGAGCGCATCGGAGAACTTCCTGTTCCGGCCCAGGCGCAGGGCACGTTTGGCAAACCTAAGAACAGCGCAGGGGTTCGAGGTCAGTCGATAGAGGAACTCGTCGCATTTGGATTCGAAATGATCTGCGGGGAAGACGTGGTTAACCAGCCCCATCAGGCGGGCTTCCTCGGCGCTCACGGAATCGCCCACCAGCAATAGCTCATAGATATGCTTGAGGTGGCCATAGCGGGGAAAATCGGCGGCGGCCACCGGCGAGAAAAGTCCGAGTTTGATATCCGGAAGGCCGAAACGGGCATTGTCGGAGGCCAGAACCATGTCGCAGAAACAGGCCAGCTCGCATCCGGCCCCCAGTGCCGCCCCCTTCACGAGTGCGACAATGGGGCATTCCAGTCGATCGAGCAGGCGAAACATCTTGTGGTAGGGGTGGATAAGCTTTTCCATCGACTCGGGATCGGCCTCGGCGTAATCGAGACCGCCCGAGAAGACCGACCCTGCCGCTTTAATCACCAGGGCCTTCGTGCCGCGCCCATCGACAAGCGCGTAAAGAGCGGCATTGATCTCCGTGATCATTTGGATATTCAACAGATTGGTGTCTTTCCTGTCCAACGTAAGGGCAATAACATTGCCTGCTTCCTCTAAATCGATGAATTGATGCTCGCTCATTGACTCTCCCTTGATATCGTTCGTTGGGCGATTTCATTGTCGCGGTTGATATGTCTTTCCGGTTTCCTCGTAGTCGAACCGGAAATCGGGCGGCACGATGAAGGTCTCCGTTTTGTCGCGACCGGCCCCAATGGCCATGCCGGTGATGATGATCGCCGGCGTCACCAGAAGCTTGACCATGGCCTCCCCGAACGTAACCGTTCCCAGGTCATACCCCCCGACCGCCACGAAATAAGCCGCTCCGACCAAAGACCCGATAACGAGGCCCTCCAGCATTTCGTTGCCGGTGATTGTCTCCAAACGGCCGATTCCGGCTGCCGGGATCGCGGTGGGCGAACCCTGTCCACGCTCCTGGATTAAGATCGAGTCCGTCATCCAGCGAAGCAGCAACCCCGATTTGATCAGGCCATCATCATAATAGAAACGTGTGAAACGCACGTCCTTATGGATTTCCATGAGCTTATCCGATGTTAATATCTTGGCGGCAGGCGGCTTGTCATTCCGAAGAGGCCAACCGCACGTAAGAAAGATTAACGATGCCAGGATAATTGCGGCCCTGACGACACTGGAATTCTCTCGACTCTCAAAATCCACGTTGATCCTTTCATGCTACCTGCTACTTGCCTATCAATATCTTGATAATCTTACCGTTCCCGGTATCCGCCGAAATCGAACCCAGGCGGACCGCCGGATTTGATTCATCGGTGTAATCGGCGCTGGCGCCATTCTCCGATTCGCTGATCTCGCCGATCGCAATCGGCATCGACGGCGGCTGCAATCGGAAGACGCGCCGCACATCCTCGATACCCTCGAAGACACCAATGCGCGAGTCCTCGAAGGCGAACACGATTTTATCATCGAAGACCCGCATCAACGGCTCGAAATCGCCGTTCTCGATTCCGTAATTGTGCAGGAAAACATATTGTTTCAGAAGCTCACGCGCTGACATTGCACTTTTCTTTGATAAACAAGCGGGCGCAGCAGAAGGCGCCCCGCGATACTATCGGCCGGGCCTGGTGCCGATTACAAACATCATTCGATGATTGAAATTGATCGGTTCGTCCCTGGTCGTGCTGAAACCCTGGATATCGACGAAGCCGGCCTTTAGCATCATGGCGCGAAGCTCATGATACGAATACAACCGGAGATTCTCCTTGAATGACTTCTCCCGGCCATCGACCAGGTATATCCATTCCGACCTGTTGATTGAACTGGCGAAATCGAAATGCCGGCGTTCGAGCACCCTGACACGGCCAGCCTCTGTAAGGCCGATCGACGAGTAATTCTTGATTATCCAATCGCGATTAATGACATGGAGCATGAATTTGCCGCCCGGTTTCAGGGCCTTGAATATTTTCCTCAAGACCAATTGGTTATCGGGTTCCTTTTCGAAATACCCGAATGATGTCCAGATATTCCCGGCGGCGTCGAACTGCCGATCGAAATTTATGCGGCGCATGTCGGCGCAAACCAGGTCGATCTTCAAACGCAGTCGCTTTGATTTCGCGGCCAATTCATCGAGATATGATCCGGTGATATCCACGCCGGTGACGCGCACTCCCTGCTTGGCCAGGGGGGTCGAAATACGGCCGATACCGCAGGGGCAATCGAGGAAGCGGCTGCCTTTTTTCAAGCCGAGTTTTCTGGTTATATATCTGACTTCGGTGGCGGTCTCCCTGGGGCTGAGGAGTTCGAAGAATGGCCTGAAGGCCGGAAAGAAGTCGGTCCACCAATCGTTTGATTTCGCCATATTTCTCCTACGGCATCGATATTTTTCCTCTCATAATATTCTACAGCCGGAACAGAATGGCGGCAAGCGAAAACCAGATGAGATGCCTTGAAAAATCGGTTGCCCGTGCCCAAAGGATCAGCATATCGGCGAGTAACGGCAATTCATTTCGGCCTGGTCCCGAATATGAACATCACGCGGCTGTCGAAATCAATCGGCCCGTCTTTGACCGAGCCGAACCCCTCGATATTCACGAATCCCGCCTTTTTCATCATGGCAATCAGTTCGTGAAAGGAATAGATCCGAAGGGTACTTCTGACGGTCTTCTCCTGCCCTGCTTTCAAGAATATCCAATCGGCTGTAATTACGGATCGCGCCGGATCGTAATGGCGCTTATGGATGATCCGTACGTTGCCGGACTCGGTCAGGCCGAAAGGCGCATAGTTTTTAATCAACCAATCACGGTTGACGACATTGAGCATGAATTTGCCGCCAGGCTTCAGAGCGCGATAGATCTTTTTTATAGCCAGCTCGTTGTCGGACTCCTTGTCAAAGTACCCTATTGATGTTCCGATATTCCCGGCGGCGTCGAACCGGCGGGCGAAGCTAATGCGACGCATGTCGCGACATTGCAGGTCGAGCCTCAAATGCAATCGCTTTGATTTCGCGGCTAATTCATCGATATACGATTTTGTGATATCCACGCCGGTGACTCGGACACCCCTCTTAGCCAGCGGGATCGCGATGCGGCCAATACCGCAGGGGCAATCGAGGAAACGGCTGCCCCTCTTCAACCCGAGCTTCTTGATCAGGTAATTAATCTCGGCGGCCGTGTCTTTAGGATTTAAGGTATCAAAGATCGGCCTGAATACAGGGAAGAAGTCAGTCCACCAGTCTTTTGCTTTCGCCATACATCGCTCCCATTGCATCTCGATTGACCAGATTATTCATATTTTACAGCCCGCACTTATCGATAACAAGGGAAATTCAGGTGGAGAAGCATGGGATAAGAGAATCCGACGTCAGATTGAAGTCAAACTGGTAATTTGACAAGGTGATATTTGCGGTATCCTATTGTAGGGGCGTATTGCGATACGCCCCTACAATATGCAAAATTCTCCATTTACCCGATTAGGACCTGGTTTTTGTTCCACCACTTAATCAACGGCATTGGCAGTTCAACATGTTAAGCCCCTGTGATTACAGATCAAATTCGTTGATAATTCATGTCTTCAATACAAAGCGCGCATCGACAGCCATGGAGCGGCCTTTTTCGGGCGAGGCGATGAAGGGATTGATGTCGAACGACTCCAGCTCGGGGAAATCGGCTGCCAATTGCGAGAGACGCAGCATTGTTTCTTCAAGCGCCTCGAAATCAACGGCCGGCGCGCCTCGGAAACCGCTCAATAGCTTATAGCCCTTGATCGATCTGATCATCTCAGCGGCTTCGCCTTTCGAGAGCGGGTTGACTTTGAAGGCCACATCCTTCATGACCTCAACGCTGATTCCGCCGAGGCCAAACATCATCAGTGGCCCCACCGAGGAGTCAAAATTCATGCCGATGATCGTCTCGATTCCGCCGGTGACCATTTCCTGCACCATGACACCACAGAATGACCTGTCGGGATGCGCAAATCTCCGGCGCATGTCATTGAAGGTGGCAAGAGCCTCACCAGGCGTTTTCAGGTTGAGCACGACTCCGCCGACCTCAGTCTTGTGGACAATTTGCGGGTCATCGGTCTTCATCACATAGGGCGGCGTTAGTGTCGATAATGCCGCTTTAAGTTCTGGCTCTGTCGATGCCTTTGCCGAGCCGGGCACCTTGATACCGTAGGCGGAAAGGATCGCCGCCCCCTCCGGTCCCATGATGAATTTTCGGTTGTCCTTTTCGGCGTTATCGATGATTTCTTTGACACGGTTCTTATTAGCATCGAAATGCAATATCTCAGCTTTGGGCTTCGACTTGATCTGTCTGTATTTCGTCATCCCCGCAAGCGCCCTGGCAACACCGTCGGGAAATGCGTAAACCGGGATATTGTTGGCGATCAGGTCCTCGGTCCCGGCAATCCCGCGGGGTGAACCCATCAGGCAGGCCACAACAGTCTTGTCCACAGGATCTTGCGGACCGTTCTGATATTGTTTGACCTTGTCGATGACATTATTCAGCACCGCCTTATGGTCGATCATTATCGGCGGCACGAATACGACCACCAAAGCATCGACATTGGGGTCCTGGAGCGAGGCCTGCGTGGCGGCGCCATAGGCCTCGGGGCCGCCCGAGGCTATGACATCGATAGGATTGGTTACCGCGGCCATGGGCAAGAGATTGGCGCGAAGATAATCTATCGTCTTGGGCTCAAATCGCGCCATCTTGAGACCCAATGTCTCGATTGCATCAGTCGCCAGGATACCCGGCCCGCCGGCATTGGTAATGACGGCCACCCGGTCACCCCTGGGAATCGGCTGGTTGGCAAGCGCCATGGCGATATCGAAAAGCTCCTCGAACGAGTAGGCGCGCACGATGCCGCACTTCTCGAAAAAGGCGTCAATGCCGACGTCGCCTCCAGCCAGCACGCCCGTGTGCGAGCTGATCGCCTTTGCCCCCGATTCGGTGCGCCCGGCCTTGACCGCGATTATCGGTTTGTGCGAGGTTATTCGCTTTGCCACGCGCATGAATTCGGCGAAATTTTCGATATTTTCTATGTATACGAGAATGACCTCGGTACCGGGATCGTTCTCCCAGTATTGAAGAACCTCGATGTCGGAGATGTCGGCCTTGTTGCCAATCGAGATGAACATCGAAATGCCCAGGTTAAGGCGGTTGGTATAATCGAGGACGACCTCGCCCAGGGCCCCCGATTGCGACAGGAATGCCACACGGCCGGGGATCGGATTGAGCTTGGAGAAGGTTCCGTTAAGGCTGTATTCGCTTTGCGTATTAATGACACCATAACAGTTAGGCCCGACCATCCGCATGCCATATTTGCGAATGATGTCAACAACTTCCTTTTCCTTTTGTATCCCCTCGCCGCCGATCTCCTTGAATCCCGCCGTTATGGCCACCACGCCGGGGATTCCGGCCTGGCCGCATTCCTCCACCGATTGCGCCACAAAATCGCGCGGTACGACTACAACCGCCTGGTCGGCCCGTTCGGGCAGGTCAGCGATACTATGGTAGCATTTGATTCCCTCGATGTTATCGGCTTTGGGATTTACCGGGTAGATCTTACCCCGGTAGTTGTTGCGAATGAGGTTGTTCAGCATGACATAGCCGATGGCGCCTGTCTTAGCAGAGGCGCCGACCACCGCTATCGATTTGGGTCTGAAGATGCAATCGAGATTAATCGACATAAGAAAGCTCCCGTTTCACCAAGCGATCAACGGCTGATATTAGGTAGAAAAGCGAAACATGGCAAGGAGAAAACCTGGGGCAAAACGGACCTGGGATCTCCGGCCAAAAGGGCAGAAGATAAAAGGCGGGATACCGTTATCAGTGCGCGGCACACGTCCTCGTGTGCCGCGACCGTTGCCGCATCGGTATCGACATAACGCCGGCATTCAGGTTTCGGGGCGGAGCCGTGGCGGACGAGGACGTCCGCCACGCACAAAACCTGCATGGCATGCTATGCTCGATGAAAAATGAATATCCTGTGTTTAGGGTATCGTCATGGATAAAAATAGGCGAACCCTCATCGGATTCGCCTTAATGTTCTCTTGCATTAGTACTCTACGGCACGAACCTCAGTATATCGACATTGGTGTGAGCGGCGACAAAAAGGTAATTAGACGCGTAATCGATTTCCTCGAGCAAATTGGAGGCAATATAGCGACCAAGCTCAATCAATGTATCGGGCGTGCTGTAATTCAGGGCATATACCGAGCCGTTCGAGGCGCCGGCGAAGAGGACACCGTCACCGGCATCAACTGCCGCCATGATCTGGCCGGGATTGAATCGAGCCAGGAATCGCGGGTTGGTTCGATCTCCTATGCTGAGAGCGATAACGCCGTCGTTGCCATTGGCAATGAAGGCAAAAGTATCGACCACAGCTACCGCCTGGGCCAGGTTGAGATTATTAATAGAACCTACCAGGCGCCGCTGGCTGTCGATAATATAGAATCCGTTGTTTCCCACTACATAGGCCGTGTCATCGTAGGCCACTACATATTTTAAAATATCCTGTGGGAATGATCTTCGTCCCAGCGAGGTGAAACCGTTCCCGTCATGCTCCAGGACCGTGAAGCCGTCATTTTCCGCCAAAAATACAAAGCTGTCGGACACGGCCACGTCAATCGCCAGGCTCTGCGTAGTATAGACGCCGTCGGCAATCATGGTATCGACCTCGGAGAAATCGGCCGACCGCAAGCCTAAGCCGTTGTCAGCGATCAGGACGAGGGGATAAAGAACATCGGCATGGAGCGACTGGCCGGGGGTATCGAATCGCGAGAGGAATTGCGGCGCCGTCTTGAGCCTGATATCGAGCATCTCGACACCGGCATCGCCCTCTGATATGAAAAGGACGTTGCCGTAATTGGTTACGCCGAGGGCGTTCTGGGATCCGGGCTGGTAGGTTCCGGCAAAGGAGAAGCCCGCTTCGAAATCGAGTGTCACCAAAATGACATCCGACATATAGTCGTTAACGCCGGAATCGGCAACTACGTAGAGCGGATGGACTAACCCGGGATCGTATGTGAAGATATTCCAGAAATATTGGTACGGAGCCGTCGAGTCGGTGGCGACCAGGATTGTATCGATGTAGAAATCGACCTTTGTGAATATGTAACCGGCGCCGGCCACGGCCTGGATAGTTTGCGAATCTGTCAGCCTGTCGCCGTTATCGGGCGTGGCGATCATTATCGGCACGACCTCACCGGGCGGGGTGGTCGACTTGTTGTCGCACGCCGCCACCAGTGCCAATAGAATTAAGCTTAAGGAAAGCGCTTGTCTCATAATATTTCCCCGTAAATTTACCTTTTATATACTACTATTTTATTATCGGAATATTCCAGCCGATACTGAATATCTTTCACCAGGCCATCGCTCAATGAGCCGAATCGTAGACAACGAATCCGAAATCGCCG
>MEWP01000003.1:0-6747 GCA_001775395.1 candidate division Zixibacteria bacterium RBG_16_53_22
CGGTCTGACCGGACCAGGGGCTGATGATATCGACCATCTGCATGGTCTGGAGGTTTTCCTCGAAACCGGACTTTAGCAAGTTGCGCTCGCCAATGCTCTTGGTGAGGTCTCCCTTGAGCGTATACTGCTCGAAATGGTGGTCATGCCAGGTGTCACCATCGCCATAGTCATAGAAGCCGTCACCGGTGGTGACACTGTAGTGCGAATCGTCGATACCATCGTCCGGGTCGCTATCGGGCGTATAGAAATAATTTATCGGGATAATATCGATCGGCTGGTTATAGCCGAGCCAATGCTTGCCCGATACCTCGCTTCGAAGCTGTGTGAAAAAGCGCGATAATCTCAACTCGTAGAAAAAAGCCGGCGAGGTCGTATGGCTCCAGGTTAAAGAGGTTTGGTTCGAAAGCCGGGTCTGGGTGTTGTAGTTGTTGAGGTCGTACTGGTACTGATATGGGTAAGCGTTGAATTCGGGAGTTGGATTTTCGAATTCGTTAGCTGAGAACCCCTGGTCGACATTGGCCGAGCCGCTGACTGACAGGATCAACTTCCTGGTCGGGCTGAATTCCCATATCCCTTTTCCCAGGCCGGAATAGCTGTTCGATCCGCGAAACGCATATTTCGCCCCACCTAACAGGCTGGAATAAAGCTCATGACTGTGAGGCAGATAAGTATCGGAGATGTGGCCGAAACCGGAGAGAAAGAAGGAGCCTTTCCCGCGCGACAGCGGCACCGGGCCGGATAGCGATCCCTCGACTATATCCGAATTGAAATTTGACGACTTGAACAGGCCGAAATCGTCCGACTTATACGAAAACTGCCCCTTGAGCCGATCGGAGCCGCGCTTGGTCTTGACCTCGATTACTCCCGACATCGATTGCCCGTACTCGGCGTTAAAACCGCCGGTGAAAATCTCGACCTCCTCGATGGAGTTGGCCGATAGCATCAATCCCGAGGTCCCGCCCGAGAACGGATCCTGTATGGAGAGGCCATCGACAAGATACGAATTCTCGTACGACCTTCCTCCCCTGATGTGGATTTCGTTTTTCTCGGCTACGACTCCGGGCTGGTTTCGGATCAAATCGGTAACATCGTCGATGACGCCGGCCTCGATTTCTCTGGAACTGACTATATTCTTCGATTCGGTCGACTCGATATCCAAAAGGGGCTTCTCGCCTATCACGACGATATCGGTGCCCAGCGACAAGGCGGTGGATTGAAGCTTGAAATCGTTCGTCAATTCGGCGGCGTCGTTGATTGCCAGTCCGGTTCGCTGGACAACCTTGTAACCGATGAGGCTGATCTCGAGGTTGTAGGTACCCTCTTTTACGCCGGTCAGCTTATAAATGCCGTTGGGATCGGTCGACGTGCCGTAGTAGGTGCCTTTCAGCATCACGGTAGCGCCGGGAAGAGCCTCGCCGGTTTCCGAATCGGTGATTTTGCCCTGAAGGACATATGTTTTCTGCGCCTGGGCCATTATCGGGAAAAGCAGCAGGAGCAATAAAGACGCCGCCCTTCTCATTGAAATTCCTCCTCCAATATATATTCCAGAAGCCCGCCTATCTGTGTTGCGCAGAGGTAGACCGGGGCGGCAAAATAGACCACCTGCGCCGGACCGGACGAAAAAGACGGATACCTGACTGCAATCGTATCGATAAGTCCCGTATACATGCCCCTGAGGGTGTAAAGAGCATCAACCGGCCGCGGGATCAGGCCCGGGGGCGGGCCGGGGCTTATCCCGGTAGCATCGCCCATCCGCTGAATCCCCAGCGAGGTCAATGTATCCGGATATCCAGCCGGAATATCTCCGATAGAACATGAATCTAATTTGGCGGCCCAGAAGCTGACCCCGATATTCGGCGTTCGAATTGAATCGACCGGCAAGAATGGGTAGAGAGTCGTATCGCCGGTGGCACGCTGAGTTGAGAACACGAGCAGATGCTTGCCGGCGGCTATATAGCTTGTAATGGCGTCGCCCGCATCCCTGAAATGAGGATACGAACCGCCATGCCAGACAATCTTGTCGAAGAGCTTCAGTGTTTCCTCGATATCCCTTGGGTAATAGCTAATGCGAGCGATCGTGTTCCATGTCGAAAAACCATCCGGGCCATATATATTGGCCAGAGAAATGGGAATCAGCGAATCGACGTTGGAGGCGAACTGGTCATCGTCTACAAACAGGACCGATCCCCTTACCGGCATCACGTTCCAGGCGGCGCCGTCCACCGTATCGGGATAATAAATGATATTGCTGTAAGCATCGGCCACGTCTCGACATCGCAGGAAAAAGCGAAAACTTCCCGGTTGAAGATCGTCGAAAATCTTCTGCGTGGTCAGCGAGTCGAGATGCTGCCAATTGGCGGGATCGAGGAACGATCCGCTCCAATAGATGGAATCGACTGTGGTGCTATCCCAGGGCCGATATGATGAATCGGCAAGATACCAATCATAATTCGTAATGGTGGCATCGCCGTCGGGATCCGAGCTGCTCCAGCCAATTGAGAAATAGGAAAAACAATTGTATTCGCGGCGAGAGTATCGCTGAACAAAATCGATCGGAAAGAATACCGACGGCGGCGAGTTCCTGACCGGAAACGACAGCCGCTCCGGAGTCGGATCGCGCACGTCCTTATCGTCGATCGCCCGAATCTGGAAACTGAAAGTGTCGTGAGGCTGCGCAATGGGAACGAAGAATGTATCCATGACAGCAACAGTGAAAATCCAGGCCGAATCGTAATCCCATTTGTATTCGAATCCAACCACCTCGCCATCGGGGTCGTCACCGTACCAGTAGAGCACCTGCATGCTGACTGTTTCGCCAGGCAATTGAAGCGTGTCGGAAAATTGCAGGAAGAGGTGGGTTTCGGGCGCCCTGTTGACGTTTGGCCCGACGCTATCCTTGTCAGTGCAATTAACATAGAACCCGCCCAACAGGGCCAGCGTCAATAGAACCAGGAATGTTCTGATATTTCTCATCGGACCGATACTACTTCAATAAGGTCATCATCTTCGTATCGATAAAATCACCAGCTTGCATCTTATAAAAGTAGAGCCCGCTGGAAACCGGCTTGCCGGACCTGTCTCGGCCGTCCCATTCGACCTCGTGCGCCCCGGCCTCAAGCTCCTGATTGACCAGCTCCAGGACCTTCTGGCCAAGCAAGTTGTACACGGATAATGTCACGTTACCCCTACGTATCAGTGAGAAACTGATTTTTGTGCTGGGATTGAATGGGTTGGGGTAATTCTGATTGAGTACATGAGAATTTGGCAGAATGCCATCGTCCGCGACATTTACCGGTCTCCATGTGAAATCGGTGTAATAACGCGGCATGAGCTGGTAGTAGCCGAGGTAAGGGTCGTAGTTGTCGTACTGGCTGACCACGCCCACGATATCAGCCCGGGGCTCGGCTTGAGGCTGGCCATCTATATCTGTCGAGCGATCGATCCGCAGCGTAGCCGTGTCGCTGTCGACGATAGTCATGGTAGCCGAGGAACCCAGCGGCGGCCAGGGGTTAGGGATTTCGAGAATGAGAACGTCATTGACCCTGACAAGAGTACCCTCATATGCTTCGCCATCGATATCCCCCAGATTGGCGCAGGTGAGCACGCGCGGGGCCGGGACATGCCCGCTGGGGCCATAGTTGGCCAGGCGACTGCCCCGATACACATGCACCTCCGTTACGCCACTGATCTGATCGATAACCCCGTTGGCCATTATGGAATCTCCGGGATTGACTGTGATCTGGGCTGAACCGAAATACACCTGGATACCGGCGGTGTCCTGCTGCATGAAGAAGCTGCTATAAGTGCCCGACGAAAAATTCGGCGAAATGGCAATGCCGCGGACAATTACAGCCGAATCCAGCAGGTCGGGAAGGAAATCGGCATTGGCATCAATCCGCGCCTGAGCGATTGTCATCTCACGCGCCAACTGAACGCTATATTCGAAGAAAGTGAAGGGCGCCTCGTAAGGGTCCCTGGTGGTGTGATTCTCGTCATCGGTGGCCTGAACATAATAATCCACTTTCCAGCCAGCTACCGGCGAGGGCAGCCTGAAGATATATTGGTCATTTTCGCCAGGCTGCATCGGGACATTGGTCCAACCCCCTAAATTGATTCGATAGAATAGCCTGACGTTTCCCGCGGGTATGGGGTGATCGTCAACAACGGTAGCAGTAATCGTCACGGTATCTCCAACGAGCGGAAATTGCGGAGAATGGTAAGTGGTGACACTGGGGAAACCGCCCAACAGCCTCATATCGCGCATGTATCGCGGTTGGAGATGATAGGCTCCAAATCGATGGTAGATGACCCCCTGCACAAAATCGTATTGCGTGCCCACGGCGGGCCGGTAGGAATTCGGTATGGAATCCGAGGCCTCGCGCACAAAGCATGTTCCGCCCAACGAGTCATGGCATATCCAGACCGATGTCGTCGTATAATTGATAACGGTATCGACGGTGAGACTATGCACCCTGACAAAAACCCCTTCATATTTCTCACCGCACGAATCGGCGCCGCCCGTGGAATCAATTTCGGTGGCCAGGACGTCGATAGGGTTGGGTTGCGGCATGCCATAACCCCGAAATTGAAAGGTCCCTGGCACAATGAAAAGCTCCGTCATCACGACAAATGGCGGACCGGTCGACACATACTCGCTGACCAGGGCCGTGCAGAGGATTGAATCGCCCGGAAACAGGTCGGGATATCCCTGCGCGTTGGGTTCGTAGGCCATGATTCCCGAAAACGGGCCGCCGGCCGGGTCCTCCATGTAGAACGTGACCCCGGCGCCAGCATAAAATGTGCCTGTGCCCGCTGTTATCAAGCCGCCCGTTATAACTGTATCGCCGGCCAACAACGAGCTATCGCGGTTGCAAGGCACGGTCTGGATACTGTCGATTGGCACGACCGGATACTGGGCCAGCGCCGGAATCGCCGCCATTACGGCCAAGAGCAGGATTGTAACGGTTCTCATCATCTCTCTCCTTATTTTATTACAGCAAATTTTCCTCTGAAGAGCTCCCCTGAGCTATTATCCTCTACGGTATATAAGTACAGACCCGTGGCAAGAGCCTGGTCGGATTTCGTGACGAGATCCCAGGCGTGCATGCCGCCCGAGAAGACTTTCTCGCCCGCCGCGAACTGCTCAAACCAGCCGACATCGGCGCCGCTGTAGGTCTCGCCGTCGTGCTCTATCGTGTCGACCAGATCGCCGGCCAGGGTGTATATCTTGATGGTGCATTTGTCGGGCAAATTGGCGAAATAAATCAGGCGTAACCGTTCCTGCACGCCATCGTCGCCGCGGCCATCCCAAAGAGAACTGGCGCGATACGGATTGGGGAACACGGTGATCTCTCTCTCTGTGTTGGCGGTCGGGCCGGGGAACGCCCGCCCGACACTCAGGAGCGCGCTCGATTCGAGGCTCGGCAGGTTATTGTCGGGGTCCCCCCTGTCGAATGAAGTGACGGCATAGGCATACTGCCAGCCATCGAGTAGATTCTCATTGGTGAACTTATAATGGTATATCTCACCGTCAAGCGTTTCCGGCTTAGCAAGCTGAACCAGTTGTAGTCCGGTATTGTATCCGATCGAGTCTTCCAGGTCGAACTGCGCGACAAGCTCGAGAAGCTGCTTTAATCCGACATTCAAATTGTCCTGCGTAATTCTGGCGCGGTAAATCTTGTATCCTTCAAAATCGGGCTGGCCGGTTACCGGATCGATGAAGCTTTCGGCGGAATTATCCCAATAGACATCGATTTTTCCCTGGCTGGCAACCAGCTTGATCTTGGGCGGCGGGGTGGCCTCCGGAAGCCTGTAGCGATCTAGTTTATTGTTGAAGGGCGGCAGGTCTTCCCCGGGGTCGAGAATGCCATTGCCGTTGATATCTTCGCCCAGATAGGAGGTCTTTGCCCAGAACGAATTTAGAAACAGGTTGCGCCTGTTGTAGTCAGTATCGTCCTCCATCGGGGCCGACCCGTATTTATCGGCGCAGACTATGGAGAATACGAACTTGATGGAATCGCCGGGAGACATATCGGGAAAAGGCCCCGTCGATATCAGCATTGACCTGTTCAGCGGGCCGACCGCCGAGGGAAAATTGCGCCAATCGCTGTAGTCATTCAGGCCCGTGGCCATGTGGTCATAGCGCTCGATATCGGTCCTCGGCATGAAAAAAATAGGGTCGAGAGTATTCCTGAACAACCACTCGTAGAAATTGATCTTGCTCAGATAAAGGACGGTATCTCCCATAGCGGCTGAATCGGGGAAGAAGGCGGGCTCGGTGCCCAGGATCTGCATTCCGATATAGCTTTCGGCATATCCGAAATCGCCGTCGTAGTCGAATTCGTAGCACATTTGAAGCGAGTCGATATAATTATTGCCATCATCGTAAAATCGCCAGGAATATGTGGGCGCCCACCTGGGCGGCGGATTGAGATCGGTATTGCCGACCATGGTGTCGATCCAGTACCCCACGTAGGGCGCGCGGATAACGTCGGGACTCGAATTTCTAATGGTGAATTCGAATATGACGTAGGAGTCGGCAAACGACTGGCTCCAGGCGTATGTGTTTTGACTCACCGAGATGCCGAGCGGCCGGTGGCTGGGAATTTCCTCTCCGGATTGCGGGATACACAAGTTGGTATCGGAATAAGAGCAGATAAAATCCTGATGGCTGATGGCGTTGGGATCGTAATATTGCGAAACCGGCAACAGCGAGCGTTCCATAATCGAATCGGCGGGGAAAGAAGT
>MEWP01000003.1:6757-14498 GCA_001775395.1 candidate division Zixibacteria bacterium RBG_16_53_22
CCGGTCGTAAATTCGAATCCCTCGGCGGCGCCGTTCGGCTTGCTGGAAACATCGATCGCGCCGGTCGAGACCGCGATTTCGTTATTCCTGATTCCGCCCACCCACAGGCCGCCGAGGAACATGTGCTCGATATGCGACCCGCTGGGATATTCGCAGGAATGGCGCCCGCGCTCCGCAAAAGCGACTCCGACGGTTCCATAATTCGTGACCACCAGGTTGATGTTGCCGACATTGGCGGTGTGCCTTTCGTCATCGTCGGCGTGAATAGATGGGGCCAAGATAGCCAGGACCAGGGCGGAAATTGCCAGGCCGCGGACACACTTCAACCCCGCGGAGGGAAAGGTATTGCTATTTTTCATCATCTGTACTTACGGATTGATCGCCCGCCGAAAAAGCCCCAAAATACGTAACTCAACTCGGAACAGCGGAGAGCAAATAGGCCTCCACCGTCACTGCATCGATTTATTATAATGAAAGAGGTTGGCGCATTTCAAGCGTAATTATTTCTATTTTTGGCGCAAAAAAGGGGCCTCCCTTCGACATAGGGAGGCCCCGAACAAAGCCGATTTTATTCCGCGCCCTTGGTTGGCGTCGACGTCCTGACCCTCATCGAGGGTTTAATCGAGGGGATTTCCGTGCCGGGGGCCGCCATTCTCGCCGGCGGGCAATCATCACAATATAAGAGCGAAGGCTGCAGGCCCTTGAGATACGCCACAAAGTAGGTGATGTCTATGCCGTTGGTGCTGCAGGTGGCATTGACATCCATAGCGGCATAGAAAGGATCGTATGCAACTGCGCAGGGCGGATTGCAATCGATCGGGGGCGGATTGCCGCCCTTGAGGTATGCGACACCGTAGGTCACATCGATACCATTGGCCCCGCCGAAGTTATTGATGTCGCCGGGGATGTAATCACATCCGGGGCCGGCGCCGCACCAGGTATCAAAGGAGTTGAAGTCAGAGTCGCGGCGCGGGCTTAGGCGGAACCGCTCCCGCTGGAATTTATACACACCGGTAAGGCCTCGAATGTGTGCGCCGGCGACCGGGACGTAGGAGTACCGCGTATGAAGCGGCGGCTGGCGGTGAACGATGAAGCTATCGGCAGGAGTGGTCAGGCTTCGAACCATGAAGCCATATTGGATAGCACCGGTGTCGGGTGATAGGTTGGTGATCTCAAAGGAATCGCAAACGGTAACCAGTATTCCCTCAAATGCCTCGCGATTGGCGTTGAGCTGGGCAACGGTAACCTGGTATGGTTCGGGTTCTGGCCCGCTACCGTGAATGACCACGTTATTGAATGTGCCGAGGGAGGTCATTTCCGTTGCCCGGAAGTATTCTTCTACGCGCGCGGTCATCGTAGTGGTGTCACCCATCATGGGGATATAGCCGGTCAGGCCGCCCGTGTAAATCAAGACACCATTGTAAGGCGGCCCACTTTGGTCGTTGATCCACAAGTTGGTGGGGTGAGCCATTGTCGAATCGGAGACAATGACTCCCTTGAAGGTCACAACATCGCCATAGAATTGCGACGTGTCACCATCGGCAGCCGGGGTTTGAATCGACGAGATCGGGGTCAAGCCGGAGTGGAACAGGCCATAATGGGGAACGGTCATGCAGGTGCCCAAAACATCGCAAAGGTTGATTGCCACCAGAGAATCAACCATGTTATTGGGCTGTGCGCCGGTGGTAAGGGTAACCATCCTGCCATCGGTGCTGATGACCGCGCCGGTGATAGCAAGGCCGTGTGTCGTAGAGTAATTGCCCGGAATTTCAACCTCGGCAGGACGCATGACCCGGTCGAACCTGGCGACCAAAGTGGTGGAATTGACTGACCAGACTTCCGCAATCTCCGGCTCGGTGAATACAGTCTGGTGATAATCGGAGGCGAACCGCGGAAGAATGAACCATCCGCGTTCGTATCCGGCACCCTGCTTCCCCTGCCATTTGACTACCCCAACTACCCAATCATAGTTTGAACCTGGTGCTGGAAGCGGGCTGGGTTGATTGGTACCATATTGCCAGAGATCGCTGTCAATGCGGATAGAGTCGGGCGATGAGGAGTCGCGAATCCACATTTCGCCGAATCCGTTATCGGATGTCACCGCCACGTTGTTAATCTGCACGAGAATATCCTCATACGGCTCAGTGGTATAATCGCACATGGCAACCAAGTTGGAAACAGTGATTACCATCGTGTCCGGCAGCGGTTGACCACTGCCAAGGGTAGCAAATGCGGAAACCGAGTCGATTTCGGTCCAGCCGTAATATTCATGTACCCGACCGGTAAGCTGGACGTAATCGCCGAGTGACACGGGGCTTCCGACAGAGTAATCATAGCAATAAACGCCGCCCCAGGTCGTATTGTTCTGATCCTGCAGGTAAAAGCTCGAATAGGTGCCTTGCGTGATGGCTGTCACGATGCCGCAAAGGGTTACGAACTGACCGGAATCCGGAGAAGGCCAGCAATCAACCGTATCCGAGCCGGGATCGAATGTGAATTGAACATCGAAAATAGAGCCGCCCGTGCATTGTGCAGGCGCGACATATAGGTCAGACGAGAACCTGGGTGCGACTTTATATTGCCCGAAAGTGTAACGTCCGATGCCCCTGACATAGGAATATGTTTGGCCGATTGTAAATACGCATGAATCGGTACCGCCGGTGGAAAGATCATCCATGACAATGACCGAATCGGTTCCCCCATCGTTGGCCCAGAAGTCGCCAAAACCAGCCTCGGATGTCAGCGTGAGGTTGTTTATCTGGATTATCATGCCCTCATATGGCTCAAAATCGACGCTGCAGCTGTCTTGCGAATTATACTGAGCGCAGGTTAGGCCTATGGGGGCGAATAAAGCATGACCCGAGGAATGCTTGGTCATCGCAGTAATATTGAGAAATTCCGTCTCGGCGAAATATTCGTTGATGGTCCCTGTGATTGTGATGCTGTCGCCGACCTGAACCGTATCCGGAGCGCCATATACATAAAGACCGGACCAGGGTATTGCGGAATCCTGCAAGAATAGCCTGCTGTGGTATGCCGGGCTTCCCCCGCTGCGTTCGAAGCGTCCGACCACAATACCAGACACGACCTGGGTGGTGCCAGCCGAATCACCAGGGAAACAATTAGGCAGGGTGCCCTCATTGGTAGTGTGCTGCAGGTAATAGATAGGCGTATATGACGGCGCCGGGTTTACTACCGTATAGGAGAAGGTCTGGGACTGCGTGCGGGCAGAGCTGTCATCCACGGCCAGGACGTAAAATTCTACAAATGAGCCTATGGGGTGAGTTCCAACATGAAACCAGTAATCGTTCCCCGTTATGCTGTCTTCCAGGGTTGGGATGAATCCACCTCCATTAAGCTGATAGAACAAAGTATCGTCAACCACGAGGCCATCGATATCCACGATAGTCGATTTGACAATAACATTGTCTGTTGGATAGACGGGCCCCGCTGGAATTCGAACGGTAGGACCGACAGCTGGAGGAGCATTACCCTCAGGTTGTGGCCCCCATAGCACAACATCGTCAACCCAGATGCTGTCCGTTTGTCCGACTGTTCCGCCATAAAACCTGAGTTGAAGTGTAAGGCTGGTGGCGGAGGCAGGTGCAGCCATCGAATAAGTATAAAGCTTGTATCCGGCGCTATCGACGGAATAAGTGCCTGGGCCACCGCTCCCTGTCGGTGAGAAGAAGAACCAAGGGCGCATGCGAACAGTAGAGTTATTGTTATCGTACACATAGAGGCTGCAAGCGTAAGTGGCGCTTCCGATGACAGGTACAGGCTGGTAATCAACCCTCAGCGTCCCTGAGGAATCATATTTTACCAAGGCGCTGGCAGTGCCGCTGCGAATGAGATCCCTTTCTTTAATAGCGCTGATATTTGGAGTACCCAAATTCCAATTATCGGGCGGGCCCCCATCTCCATTTATAACCCATGATTCAAAACCGCCATTAGTCAGAATTTGGTGGGGCGTCTGTGCCATCGCGGGTATCCACATCACCAGGCAAATGGCCGGGATGAGCCACAATAAATTTTTCTGCATAGCATCTCCTTTTTGATGGAGGGTTAACATCTTCCTACGAATAATTTTTAATCCTGATTCCCGGTGGACAAAGTCAAATTCATATCAGTCGATTCCTGCATCCCACATTTTCACAAGCAAGCCAAAACGGATAGGACACGATTAAGCACGCGTCAGGGTCTGATTATCCCCGCATTATTAATCTTGCCGTCCGACAGAGCGTCTCTTTACAGATGTACTGCAGATGATGTCAGCGCCAGTCTCTCCCTAAAAATCGTAGAACTCAGAAGAACTATGAATAGCAATGCCTACAAAATATTTTAGCACAATAGTTTGATTTGTCAACCCAATTATTGGGCATTCCTAAAATTTCTCCCCGCCATCCCGCGACTCCTGACCCTGATTTCCCCTTAAAGCGTCGAATATTCTCCGGGCCGCCTGGTCTGGCGTAAGCTGGTCCGAATCAATGACTAAGAATGGAAATTCCTCGTGGGCATAAGGGTTGCCATAGCCGGCAATCTTGAGTTCCCCCTGAATCGCGCGCTCGTATAGCTTCTCGATCTTGGCCCGGTCGGTCCTGACCCTTTCCCGCTCGATACAGACCTCCAGAGGACACTGAATATATATAACCCCGAAGTTCTCAATCATCTGGCGACACAGGGCGCGGCCCGTGCCCTCCCCATCGACCGAATCTATCACCACGCTGATATTGTGCCGGTTGAGGATATTGGCTATATAAACGGAGCTTCGATAAACATACTCCCGCTCCTCCCTGGTGAATGCCGGATTGGGGGTGATCACCTGCCGGATTTCATCGAGCCGCAAATACTCGACCTTCTCATTGCGCGAGGCGAACATATCGAGCAATCGCTTGGCGATCGTGGTTTTTCCCGAGCCTGAAAGGCCGGTGATCCAGATGGTCCAGGGAACCTTTAACATAAAATCATTGCCATTTTACAGACTCAAGCATCATGAGTCAACAAATTTTCGAATTGGCTGACAGGCCGAATCGTGTTATATTGAAAACCCATTAATTAGAAAGGACGACCGGTGATCGAAAATTACACCCTACTGGCATCGGAATTGAAAGCGAAGATTGCCGCAAACAGGATGGCAGGCAAAAAGGCCCGAATGGTTTTCGACCTCGACGGCACACTCATGTACTATTTCCCGCGCACCAAGCAGATCCTGGTCGATGCGGCGCGCATGATCCCCGAAATTCCCGAGGAAACGATTGCCAACATCGAATCACTCGACCTGGACGATTTCCCTTATTGGTTGAACAGCCTCCTGGACAAGACGGGGATTTTCGACCCGGATGTCCGCGCGGCATTCCTTCAGGATTGGGATAACCGCTTCTTTACCGATCAGTATCTTTGGGCCGATCGGGCGATGAAAGACGCCCCGGAATTTGTCCGGCGTCTGTCCGATGCCGGCGCCGTTATCTCCTACCTGACCGGCCGTCACCGGAATGGCATGTATCTCGGCACCAAGTCCTCGATACTAAAAAACGGATTCCCCTTTGATCACGATGAACTGAGTATCCTGATGAAGCCACTCAAGGAGCACAGCAATGCCATTTTCAAACGGGATGCCGCTGCGAAACTCGCAAAGTCAGGCGAGGTCGTCGCCATTTTCGATAATGAGCCACAAGAACTGGCATATATATCATCCAAAATCCCTCAAGCTACGCCCGCTCTATATCTATCGCCCTGTTCAACCAGCACCCCCCTCGGCGATCATTTTTTCAAAATCCGAAACTATGGCGAGTTGATCGCGACCTGGGATAGGCACCCTGATTAGCGCCGGAATAGCCTCGATCGGCCCCGGGCTTGCCCCCGCCCGCAGTCGGGCGGGGCAATGGCGCCGGCAGCGACGAGATCCAAGCCGCCGAATTTTGGATAATCGAGGACGATTCGAAATCAAGGCCGAATGCCGGCGCCATTTGGCCCGAACGGGCCGGCAAGCCCGGGGCCGAGGTTACGTTGCCGACGCCGGTTTTGGCTGTTCCGCCCGGGCTTTGGGAACCGGGATAGCCTTGCGGATTCGCATTGCCAGGAAAAAGCCCAATAATGTAAATGGTATTAGGAAAACCGGCCAATAATCCCAGTTACGGGTTGTTATGAATCCCAGCGAAAGCGATTGGACTCCGGTACCGAGATAAACAAAACCATCGATCAGTCCCACCGCTGTGCCGGCCGCGCGCTTGCCGCCGAAATCCATGGTCGATGTTCCCGACAGGACTCCGTGCGTGCCTATGACAGCGAACGACATTCCGACGACCGCCACCGCCAGCAGAATTTGATCGCTTCTCAGGGTGAAAGCCATGAGAAGCGCGCCGGCAAACAGGAGCGCATATAGCAGCGCCGCCACAGGCCCGCGCCTGGACTGGAAAAGCCGATCGGATATGGTTCCGGCAAACATGCCGCCGAATACTCCCGCCAGCATCAGCATCAAGCCCCAGTTATTCTTCATGAAGGCGTGGACCGGCAAAACATCGGTGGTGCCTGTCAATTTGGTGTATTCATTCGTGAATATCGAATACCAATGCATCACGCCGTTGCGCAGGACGCCGGTGCAGAATTCGATGAATGCGATTGTCAGGATAATCTTGTTCGTCAGAATTTTCGTGAGAATCTCGGATAGTTTGAATGGCTTGTCATCCTCGCCGGCGGACGCATCGGCGGTATATATATTTTGAAGCCCGGCGCCGGCCGGCTCATCGCGTATGATTATCAAATCCAGGATCGCGAAAAATACAAGGATAGTGGCCGGCACAAAGAACACCCACCATGTTTGGTCTATGGGCGAATTGGTAATTCCCAATATATCGCGCAGCAGATTCTGGAGCCATGACATGGATGTCGTATCGACGGAAGCGAGGGTCGCATTGACAATCGCGGTGCACCAATCAAACGCGAAGAACAGGCCGAGCGAGATTAGGATACCGAATATCCCGCCGAAAGTCCCCCTCTCTCTGACATGGAACCAGGCGGCATTGACTTTGACTATGGCCACGGCGCCGAAACTCTGGAAATACATATTAATGGAGTATAATATCGAATATGTCAGGGTGAGCGGAAGAGCGAACTTTTTCATCAGAATCCCATAGGTGGCGAATCCCATGAGGATATTCGCCGCCGCCGCGCCGATCGCTCCGGCCAGAATCGCCTTCTTGCCGCCGAATTTATCGGTCAGGGGGCCGTTGATGAGAAATGAAACGGCGTAGGTAATGGTACCGAAAAAAAAGATCGTTCCAAAATCCTCTTTGGTCATCAGGTCGCCAAGCGCGTTCTTGGATACGGTCAGGTTATACCGGGCCATGTAAAGAAATGCGTATGTCAGTCCCAGGGGGACCCAGTTCAGCGCTCTTCGCGCCTTGAAGCCTACCGAATGAGATACATACGGATGTTTCCTGTAAATATCCTTTAGAACATAGGCCAGGACAATTACGATTGGGAGATAAGAAAGAAGAACGATCCACAAGCTCATAGACCCTCCGGGGACTCCAGTATTATGAATAATTCATTATCTTCGGTGCAATTATCGGCGGTAAGAGCCTGTTCCCCCCGCTCTTTTTCCCGGCCCATTTTTGTCTGCTTGGCAAAAAGCTTTAGAAGCATGGCGCGGGAATATATGGCATATCGCCGGAATTTTCAAGAAAATTGCTTCTGGGCCGGTGCCGGGATCCAGAATTCGCTTGACTTAAGGCCTTTATTC
>MEWP01000004.1 GCA_001775395.1 candidate division Zixibacteria bacterium RBG_16_53_22
AGAAGTAACAATAAAATTGGCCGGTTTTAACCCGACCCTAACTGGTACACTTTGACCCGACCCGTGACAAATTGTCGACAGCCTCAAGCCGGAACAAAGCTTTCCTGAGCCATGACATGGCATCTGGGCGACAGTTTGTTGAAGGAGAGGAAAACAGGACAATAGCTATCGTGGGTAGGGACCGAAGAGGCTCGAAATCAATCCCCGTTGCCATTTAGAGTCGGCAAAATAAATGTCTCCTATGACTCTTTCTAACATTTTTCTAACATAATACGCCGTAATACGGGCTAAAACGGGACAACACCGGAAAAGAGGACCAGGGGTAAGTTATTGCCTTTGTTGTCCTTTGTTGTTCGGTATTGTCCCGTGTTAGGGAATTAAATCCGGCTCATAACCCGAAGGTCCTTACGAAAATCGACGGAAGCCTTTCATGTCAAGATGTTGTTGCGAAAGAGGATTGAAATCGGGATTATGGATATTGAAAGCTACCTATACGCGGTTTTCTAACGGGGTTCTAACAAAAGCGAAGATTGCTGCTTTAGTTTGATTCCTGCCCTATTTTCGATGTCAATGATCGGGCTGCGATCATGAAGCATAATCCTATTTAATATCTCCCCTATGCCAACCTGGCATTATTGTAGTTTCGGAAACAGTTCCAAGTGTCCAAAAAGTGTCTATAACTAAGCCAAAACGACCCCAAATGGGCCAAAATGAACCAAGATGAAAATACGTCTAATTCTATGCATCACAATATAATACGATGTGTTTTAATGAATTAGGAAAAGCCTCAGTTCGCATCCTAAGGGCAGTGCATCTGCCAATCCCTCCTCTTTTAGGTTGCTTTTTGATGGATGGGTTCTTAGAATCCCTGCTATGGTGACCATATACAAGAGGGGAGTTGTTTGGTATCTCGACTTCTATTATAAGGGCAAGAGATATCAGCGTTCGAGCAAGACCTCTCAACGATACCTCGCTGAGCAGCTCGCCAAAGAGATCGAGGTCCAGATTTTCAAGGGCCAGTTGCGCATAAGTAGCGAGACGCGCCCTCAGGGCACGGATATCAATACACTTTTTAGGCGATATCTAGAGCATTCAGGAAGTACCAAAGCCAAGACCACCCAAAAAACTGACCGAGTTGCAGTCAAAGTATGGAGGGATCATTTCGCCAGAAAAGGAATAAGGCTGCCGAGCCAAGTGACTCACTCAGTCATTGCAGATTTTCAAATCGAGAACAGTGGACATTATAGCGCTCGATACTTCAACAATTTGCTGGGTTGCCTGAAGGCTGTGTTCAACAAAGCCATCGAATGGGGCCTTCTGGAAACCAATCCTATAGCAAGATTCAAGAAGAACAGAATACCTAAGAAACTCCGTTTTTTTGATGATGAGGAAACTGACCTGCTCTGGAAGTTGGCCTCTTCGCGTGTTCAAGTCATGATGGCACTCGGTCTATATGCTGGCCTTCGACGAGCAGAAATGGTCAATCTCCGCTGGGAGGACCTGGATTTCAAGAAGAAAATGCTTCATGTAAGGTCAGACAGCCAATACACGCCCAAAGGTAAGCGACCGCGTTCTATTCCACTACACAATACGCTTATAGACGCTATGAAGGCCTTAAAAGGCGATCAGCCAGCCAGAGGGTGGGTTTTTGCTAGAACGGATGGCAGAAAGGGAAAATTGGGCATTAATGCACCCACAAGGGAGTTCTCTGAGCTCCTCAAACGAGCCAAGATTGCCGGCCGCCTTCACGACCTCCGACATACATTCGGCAGCCGCCTTGTTCGCGAGGGTGTCCCATTGCCTGTCGTGATGGAACTCATGGGCCATTCTGACATAGAGTCGACCATGATCTACGTCCATCTGGCTCCCGGACAGTTCAGAGACGCAATAGACAAACTGTCACCATAGTGTCACTATAAACCGCCAAATCTATGCGTTTATATGTATATCTATGCTAACCAGGCCGCGCTTCATTTCCCTGCGAATATTCGATGTAATTCAATGAGTTCGGGCCAAAACTAACGAAAATAAAAAAGCGGAAGGGGGAGGAATCGAACCTCCCGCGGCCGGGAACACCGACCGCCTACGGCTTTGAAGGCCGCGGGGGCCACCAGACCCCATCCTCTTCCATCGAGGATTATACTTGCTCTGTTACAAACGCGCAAGCCTTAATGCCGGATTGTGAAATGTTGTTCGTTCAGGGCCGATATTTCTATTCCAATTTTTGTTATGAAGGCCCGCGAAGTAAGCGCAACGCGATAAGCTACCTTATACCACCAGTCTAATGACATCTCCTGAAGTTAAAAATTTATTATTATTTCCATGCCCGACCGCGAAATGCTCTTATAATCTTCCCCCAGAAATTACTTGCCCCTTGTGGATAATTAGGATATGTTTGTCCGGCCGGACCCGTCCGGGGAATTTGTTTGTGGGTTAGAGCGTATATATGTCGAAACAAACGCTCTAATTGGAGGTGATTATGAGACTTTCGGTGTTCGTATGCCTGGCGGCGCTCTTTGTGTCATCGATTGCGGCTGCCGATGAGATTTCCTTGACCGTCTATAACGATAATTTCGGACTGGTCAAGCAGGTCCGTCAAGTGGAGTTCAAGGGGGGATTATCGGAGGTCAGGTTTGACGATGTCGCCGCGCTGATCGATCCCACCTCGGTGCATATCTCGCCCAAAGACGGCGGCATATCGATTCTCGAACAAAATTATCAATATGATCTGGTCAACACTAAGGCCATGATGCAGCGCTATCTCGATACCGAGATCAGCGTCATTACCAAAGGTGGCGAAATCCATCGCGGCAAGCTCCTTTCCTTTGACGATAGATATGTCATACTTCAGGCAGAGAATGGCGAGATAACAATCACCAACACGGTCGAGATAGTCGATTACCGTTTCACCAAGCTCCCCGAGGGCCTTGTACTGAAGCCGACTCTGGTTTGGCTGGCGGAATCGGGCGGCGGCGGGAAATCGGAATGCGAGGTCAGCTACCTCACTGACGGTATCACCTGGCACGCCGAGTATGTGGCGGTTGTAGACAAGGAAGACAAAAACCTCAGTCTCTCCGGCTGGGTGTCGATCGATAACAAGAGCGGCGCCACTTATCAGAACGCATCTCTACAGCTTGTGGCCGGCAAGGTGCATCGCGTTACACCGCGAAAACCGATACAGCCACCCTATCCTATGTATAGCGCTGAACGCATGGCGCTCATGGGAAAAGCTGAACCCCAGTTCGAAGAAGAGGCTTTTTTCGAATACCACCTCTACACGCTAACCCGCCGTTCGACCGTGGCCGATAATGAAACCAAGCAGATCTCGCTTTTCCCCGAGGCCACCACGTCGGCGGCCAAGGTTTACACCCTCGACGCCACCCAGCATTATTGGTGGAGTCAGCCCGATAAACCGAAGGTCAAGGTTAATCTCGAGTTTACAAACTCCGAGAAAAACGGTCTCGGCATGCCTCTCCCCAAGGGCGTGCTTCGCGTCTACAAAGCCGACAGCAAGGGCGACCTGCAATTTGTCGGCGAGGACAGTGTCAACCACACGCCAAAGGAAGAGAAGGTCCGGGTCTTTTTAGGCGAGGCTTTCGATATCACGGCCGGCCGCCTTAAGACTAACCATGTCGATCTGGGATTGGATCATGGCCGCGAAACCTATGAAATAGTCTTGAAAAATCATAAAGATGTTGATATTGTTGTAACCGTCATCGAGCCTCTGCCGGGATGGAGAGAATGGCGCTTCATCGAATCGAATATCGAGTACGCCAAGGTCAGCGCCTATAGGGTCGAATTCCAGGTTGCGGTTAAGGCCGGTGGCGAAAATAAGCTTGTTTATACGTTCGAATATTAAGATGGAGGAACGATGAAGAAAATCTGGTTTGTGGTAGCGTTGGTGGCGGCATTGCTTGTGGCGGCGGGGTGTGCCAACAAATATACGACATCCGGCAAAATAGCCATGAAAAGCAGAAACTACGAAAAAGCGATTCATGATTTTAACCTGGCGCTTGAGGCCGATTCGGCCAATCCCGAGGTGCATTTCCTGTTGGGCGAGGCCTACAGGCAACGGGGGGATCATCTGGCCATGAACAAGCATTACGCGGATGCCATGCGCCTCTCACCCAAATATAACGATCAGATACAGGGCATCCGTGATTCTGTCTGGGGTGATTTTTTCAAGAGCGGCATCGAGAAAGCCAAGGAGAAGAAATTTCAGGACGCTCTCGGGGATTTTCAGATGGCCATCAACATACTGCCGAATAGATACGAGGCTTACACTAACGCCGGTTATGTCTTCCAGAACATGGCCGACCAGGATTCGAACTATAGCGACTCGGCCTTCGTCTACTACATGCAGGCCATCGACCTGGATCGAACTAATGTCCCTGTCCTCATCAATGCCGGCAATCTGTTGCTCGGCATGGGCAAATTCGCCGCCGCCGATACCATGTTCACTCTGATTCTGGAGAAGGACCCCAACAATATCGATGCCCTCATACGGCGCGGCGAGATCGCCGATCAGGTGGGCAGGTACGAGGATGCTGTCAACTTCTACAATCGGGCATTACAGATAGATCCGACCGATTCATCGATGTGCAACGTCTGGTTCAATCTCGGAGTAGTCTATTTCCAGCAGATGAAGAAGATGGATGATGCCGAGCAGGCCTTCATACGCGCGGTCGAGCTTTGCCCGAGCGATATCAATGCCCAGGTCAATCTCAACGTGGTGCTGATAACGAACAATAAGCTCGACGATGCCGTATCTCGGCTGACCACGTTCACAAGCCAGAATCCCGATGATTGCACCGGCTGGGACCTGCTCTCTCAGGCGCTTTTGAGAAAGGGCCAAAAGGAAGAGGCCTATGCCGCCAATAAGAAATACGAGGAGTGCAAGCAGGCGCACTGATCTATTTGCATATCGTAAGATCCGAGGCAGCCCAGGTTTTGTCGCGGGCTGCCTTTATAATCATTGAGCATTCGAGTATTAATCCAGATGTTCGCAAGAATCGCATTACCAGTTCCATTTCGCGAATACTACACCTATAGAGTGCCATCTGACATGGAGGGCATTATTGTGCCCGGGATGCTGGCGGTGGTGCCGTTCAGGCGCCAGGCCTCGATCGGCGTGATCTGGGAACTTACGGAGGATTCCGATCTCCCCAGCGAGAATGTTCGCGACCTGTCTGCCCTGGGTGATGTCGAGTTGATGGTGCCCGATGAACTGTTGCAGATGGTCAGACATATCTGCCGGCAATATATCGCCACGCCGGGCATGGTTCTTAAATCGGCCCTGCCGCCAGGGACGCTGACCCGGCGGAAACTCTATTTTTATCCCGGCCCGAAAGACGCTGCCCGTGATTTGGACAGCAAGACAGAGTCGCTTCTGTCTTTGATCCGGGAAGAGCCGGGCAGGTGGTCGTACTCCGATCTTGCCGGAATCAAGGGCCTGGATAGAGCGGCAGTCGATACGCTGGTAAAGAGCGGTGTACTGTTGGTCTCCCCGTTTAAGGCTGGAGGGAGGACTATTCCTCGGGGCAAGGAAAGATGGATCAACGCCTCACTCGAATCTACCCCGGAATCGCTCAAACCCGGCTCAAATGCCACAAAATTGCTGCGGGCCCTGCAGGAGCATTCTGATGGCATACCTGTGGGTGAGCTCAGGACGCTTGGGTTTTCGACAGCGACCGCCGCGGCCCTGGCGAAAAAGGGCCTGGCGGAATACCAGTGGCGCGAGAAGAAGCTAGTCGAAATAGGGGCCATGAAATCGTTGCCGCGCGAGGACGCCGTTGTTCTGACACTCTGGCAAGAGGCCGCGCTCACCGGCATTAAGTCTGCGATCGATTCAGGAAAGCATCGCGGCTTTCTGCTATATGGCGTAACATCGTCGGGCAAGACACAGGTATACCTCGAGGCCGTGGCTCACGCCCTCTCGATGGGCAAATCGGCGCTGGTGCTGGTCCCGGAAATATCTCTCACGCCGCAGATCATCGCGCGATTCGAGCGCCACCTGGGGAATCCGCCCCTGGTCTGGCACTCGCATCTAAGCCCCACCGAAAGAGCCATCGTCTATCGGGCGGCAAGCTCTGGTCGGGCCAGGGTAATTATCGGGACCCGATCTGCGATTTTCAGCCCCCTGAGAAACCTCGGCCTGATCGTGGTCGATGAGGAACAGGACCATTCCTTCAAACAGGATGACCCCTCGCCCAGGTACAACGCCAGGGATGTCGCCCTGGAGCGTGCGAAAATTATCGACGCAACGGTAGTCTATGGGTCGGCGACGCCATCGGCTGAAATATATCAGATGGCGAAAACAGGTCGCCTCGATCTGCTGACGCTTCCCCAGCGTGTTGCCGGATTCGGGCCGCCGCGAATCGAGCTCATCTCCACTGCTTTCAAGACCGAGCCCAGACCGAATGAGCCGCCTGTTTTCCCAAGAGGATTCAGGCCGATCTCGGAGAAGCTGTACCAGGAGATAACCATCAGGCTCAAAAAGAGAGAGCAGATCATAATTCTCCTTAACCGCCGGGGATATTCGTCGGCGGTGGTCTGTTTCGACTGCGGCTGGGTCGGCAAGTGCCCCGATTGCGAAATCGGCTGGACCTATCACAAGGACAGGGATAGGATGGTCTGCCACTATTGCGGCAAAGAACGTCGCGGGCCGATAGCATGCCAGAGGTGCGGTTCCCTGCGCTTGAGTTTCCGCAGCGCCGGCACGCAGCGCCTGGAGGAGACAATCAGGCATCTCTTTCCCACCGGCAGAGCCGTCAGGCTCGACACCGATGTCGCCGCCGGGAAATGGGAGGCCCGCAACGTGCTCGATGAATTTGGGCGCGGCAAATACCAGATCCTATTCGGCACGCAGATGGTCGCCAAGGGACATCATTTCCCGCGGGTGGGGCTGGTGGGCGTGATCAGCGCCGATATCGGATTATCACTTCCCGATTTTCGGGCCACCGAGCGTGTCATGCAGCTTCTCACACAAGCCGCAGGCAGGGCTGGTCGCTCCTCGAAAAGGGCCGATCCCGGGAATGTAATGATCCAGACCTTTTCGCCTGATAACCCGATTTTCGATTATCTCAAATCGAGCGATTACCTGAAATTCGTCGAAGATGAATTGAACATTCGGCAGGCGCTGGGTTACCCGCCTTTCAGGCGTTTGATTCTCGTGATGGCATCGTCATTGGAGCCGGCCAGGGCGCGCCAGGCAATCGATGAAATTAAGGTTGAACTCCAGTCGCAAGCGGCCGAAAATAAAATCGAAATCCTGGGGCCGGTGGAATCGCCGATATTCAAAAGGGGGAAACTATACCGCTACCAATTGTTGTTAAAGGTTCCGCCGGAGATAATACCGGCCGATATATTAGGCGGGATCACCGAACTTCCCAAGAAGCGCAAAGGAATCAGCATTCGAATTGATGTCGACCCTGTTGCTTTCATGTAGCCAGGATTTTCGCCGAGAATCCGGTGTAATTTCAGAGAACTTTGGTTTTGATAAATGGTTAACTATTTTGAGAAGTGGAAATCGTTGTTTTTCAAGAATCGAGGAACCTCCTGGCCTTTTTCCCCGTGGAAAAGTTCCGCAGGGTCGAAGTCCCGACAGAAGTTGTCGGGGCGTGACCCTGCGGTGTGAGAGAGCAAGTGCGTGTCGGGTCACGGCCTACGGCCTACTCGGACGGGTCCGTATGGACGACCCGACACAACCAGGGCGGCTTAGTGAAAACAGCAATAGGCATCTGTGCTAAAATTTCGGGGAAACTCATCTTCATGTAACTCCTTGACTTGGCTCTGCGTGATGCTTAGATTCGGTTTCCATTCCCGTGCACGATCGATTACCAAGAGGTTTGTATGATTACGATTGAAGATGTCAAAAAAAACAAGGAAGTCTTGAAATTAATCGAAAAGGCCGATCAGGTCCTCGGCGTCATAGGATATACCGAGCACGGGCAGAGGCACTGTTCACTGGCCGCCAATATCGCATACAATATTATGATGCGTCTGGGACGGGGTGAGAAGCGGGCCCAATTGGCCGCTATCGCCGGTTACATGCACGATATCGGGAATGTGATCAATCGCGACTATCACGCCCAGACGGCATCGGTATTGGCTTTTTCGATACTCAAAGAAATGGGCATGGAATTATCCGACGTGTTGGAGATCATCGCCGCTATCGGGAATCACGATGAGCGCGACGGCTCGCCCGTCTCCGATATCGGCGCCGCCGTGATCCTGGCCGACAAGTCCGACGTGCATCGCTCGCGTGTGCGCAATACCGACATGATCAAGGTCGATATCCACGACCGAGTCAATTACGCTGCCAAATCGTCGTTTTTGAGGATCGACGAAGCTAACAAGAAGGCCTCGCTTGAGATCATAATCGACACCTCGATTTCGCAGGTGATGGAATATTTCGAGATATTCCTTTCGAGAATGGTGGTCTGCAGGCGCGCGGCCCAATTTCTCGGCCTGCAGTTCGAGCTCGAGATCAACGGATATAAACTCCTTTAGGGCAGTATGGAAGAAAGCAAATACGGCCAGGCAGGCGTGAATATCGATCTCGCCGACCAGGCCAAGGCCCGCCTGGCCGAGATGGTGCGCGGCACGTTTACTGAAAACGTCATCGGCGATTTCGGGGGATTCGGCTCGGTTTTCGGCCTCAAAGGGATCGGCGGCGCGGCAAACGTGCTGGTGTCCTCGGCGGATGGAGTGGGGACGAAACTCAAACTGGCCTTCATGACCGGCCGTCACGACACGATCGGCCACGACCTTGTCAACCATCTCACGAATGATATACTCTGTATGGGCGCCAGGCCTCTTTTCTTCCTCGATTATATAGGCGCGGGCAAGATCGATGGCGACGTGGTCACCTCGATTGTCAAGGGGATCGCTGATGGCTGCCGCGAGAATGGCTGCGCCTTACTGGGCGGCGAGACGGCCGAGATGCCGGGCTTTTACACTGCCGGGGAATACGACCTGGCCGGTTTTATTGTCGGTATCGCCAAAAGAAACGCCCTGCCGGAGAAAAGCGCGATCAAGCCCGGTGATTACCTGATAGGATTTTCATCCAGCGGACTTCATACCAACGGTTATTCTCTGGCCCGACATGCTCTCTTCGATTTGGGCAAAATGCCGTTAAATCAGATCATTCCAGAAACTGGCACAACTGTTGCGGACGAGCTTCTCACTATCCACAGGTCATATTTGAAAACGATCCTTCCATATATGGAAAGGAAGCTGTTCAAGGCCGCCGCGCATATTACCGGTGGTGGTTTCGAGGGCAACATATCGCGCATACTGCCGCCTGACGTTGACGCGGTCATCGACACGTCGCTCTGGAAACCGCCAGGCATTTTCCGGGCCATTCAAAGATTAGCTGATGTCAGTTCTGAGGAGATGTACCGGGTGTTCAATATGGGCATTGGCATGGTTACGGTCGTGGAGGCTAAAGATGTCCCCTATCTGAAGAAAACCATGCGCGCTCCCGGTTGCGAGGTCGTTCCTCTGGGCGCCACTATTCCCGGCTCGGGAAAGGTCGTCCTCGAATTATGACAAATTATCCTCGTCCCGTAACGCTTATAATCATGGATGGTTTCGGGCTCAATCCGGAAACCGTGGGCAATGCCGTGGCCGCAGCTAATAAGCCGAACTTCGACCGCCTCTGCGCCAAATACCCTTGCGCCAAGCTGGCGACATCGGGTCTGGCAGTCGGTCTTCCAGAGGGGCAGATGGGCAACTCCGAGGTCGGGCATCTCAACCTGGGCGCGGGACGAATCGTCTACCAGGAAGTGACGCGCATTGATAAGATGATTGCCGAGGGGGTATTTTTCAAAAATCCCGTTTTCATCGAGCAGGTCAGCGCGGCAAAGATGAAACAGGGCAAATTGCATATCATGGGATTGGTCTCCGATGGCCTGGTGCATTCGTCGCCGAAACATCTCTACGCGCTGTTGAAACTCTGCTCCGAGATGGAGATGCACAATGTCGTAATCCATGCTTTTCTCGATGGCCGGGACAGTTCGCCTACCGGTGGTGTGGAATACCTTAAGGATGTAATCAGACATTGCGAGGAGACGGGGGTCGGCAAGATCGGTACGGTGATCGGCCGCTACTTCGCGATGGATCGCGACAAGCGCTGGCAGCGCACCAAGCGCGCTTACGACCTGCTTTATTTCGGCAAAGGACAGAAGGCCGCCGATCCGATCCAGGCGGTAAAGGACTCCTACTCTCGCGGCATTACCGATGAGTTTATGGAACCAATCAGCGCCGAGGGATTCAATCACCTGGTGGAGGAAAACGACACTGCCATCTTCTTCAATTTCCGGGCCGACAGGGGCAGGCAGCTTGGTTACGCCATCGGCGACCGCGAGTTCGTTCATTTCGACAGGGAAGGAGGGCCGATAATCCCGCTTGCCACGATGACTCTCTACGATCTTAAGCTCCCCGCGAAAGTCGCCTTCGGCCAGCAATACTTGAACGATATTTTCGCCGATGTCGTCAGCGCCGCCGGTATGCGACAGCTTCGCACCGCCGAAACCGAGAAATATGCCCACGTGACATTCTTTTTTAACGGCGGAGTGGAAAAACCGTACGAGGGCGAGGATAGAATACTCATTCACTCCCCCAAAGTGGCGACATACGATCTCAAACCTGAAATGTCCGCTTACGAGTTGACAGATTCGACAGTGAAAATGATTGAAGAGGGAATTTACGATTTTATCATAATCAACTATGCCAATTGCGACATGGTCGGGCATACCGGCGTTTTCGAGGCCGCCCGCCAGGCGGTCGAGGCGGTTGACTCCTGCATGGGCCGTGTAGTCGAGGCTGTCGGTAAAGCCGGCGGAATCACTCTTGTAACTGCCGATCACGGCAACGCCGAAAAGATGATCGATGCCAATGGCGGACCGTTCACGGCTCATACCACATTTCCCGTGCCGCTTATTTTGGTCGATGATAATTTCAAGGGCAGGTTACGCGACGGTGGAGTTCTGGCCGATATCGCCCCCACGATGCTCGCATACCTGGGACTCCCCAAACCCCAGGCCATGACCGGCAAGAGCCTCCTGCTGCGCGATTAGTTTTCTGTTTTAATTAACTGGTCATCATGGTATATTTGACCGGATGAAGCAAATAAGACCGTATTTTGTTGTAATTTCCGCCGTATTGACATTTCTCTCCTTTCCTCCTTTTACTCTTGGCCCCCTGATTTTCATCTCACTGGTTCCGCTCCTCTACGCCGTCGAGGGCCTGGCGCCGTATCGCGCTTTCAAGTACGGATTTCTCTGGGGCGTGATATTTTTCCTGGGGCTGGTCTATTATATAGGGTTGGTCACGGTGCCCGGAATGATTGCCACGGTTCTGATCATGGCGTTGATTCCGGCTACCGCCTTATGGATCTATTCCAGACTGGTCATCAGGTGGTCGTTGTTGGCGCTGGCCTTCATACCGACCTATCTTTTGACATGGAATTGGCTCTTTACCAAATCCGATCTCAACTACCCCTGGGGTGATTTCGGATATGCGCTTTCCTATAATCTGCCGCTCGTGCAGGCCGCCGATATCGGCGGCGTATATCTCATATCGCTGGCCATTATCGTCGTCAATCTTCTAATATTGGCCTCGATTTCGCGCCGCTTTACCAAAGATGAAAGCCGGGCTGTAATACCGAGACTGGTCGCCGCCATGCTAATTATATCGCTCTATTCATATGGCGTTATGCGTATAACGCATTTAAGGAAGGAAACCGCCACCAGGGAGCTTGCCGTCGGACTGATTCAAGGAAATATCACAAAGGACATCAAATGGGATCGCGGTAGTCTAAAGATCAGTTTCGACAGATACTTCTCGCTCTCCCGAAGGGCAGTCGATGACGGGGCGCAGCTTTTGATCTGGCCCGAGACAGCCCTGCCGACTTATCTGGCCCAGGAACCACAGAATATGGCCCTGGTCACCGCATTCGTGGATTCTATCGGGGTACCGCTGCTGACCGGCGTTGTATATTACAGAACCGACCCCCTGGGTGGTTATATTTTCTATAATTCGGCCATATTGCTCGAGCCCGGCAAGGACGAATATCAGCTATACAGCAAAGTGCATCTGGTGCCGATGAGTGAGAAAATCCCATTCTCTGGAAAAATCAGGAAACTAAAGGAAATTGAACTGGGCCAGGCCAATTTTTCCAGCGGCGAAACCTTGACCGAATTCAACCTCGACGACTTCGATTTCAGCACCTTGATCTGTTTCGAGTCGGCGTTTCCCGGCTACACCAGGCAGTTTGCCAGGCTGGGAGCGAAATTCCTCGTTGTCATTACGAACGATATGTGGTTCGGGCGTACCTCCCTTTTCGAGCAGCATGCCATGATGGCAGTCCTGCGAGCCATTGAAAACAGGCTGCCGGTCGTGCGCGCCGCCAATACCGGCATTTCTATGGCCATCGATAAAACCGGACAGGCGCTGGCAAGATCCGAGATCTTTCAGGAGGAATATTTGGTCGTGAAAATACGACCCGAATCATCGAGGAGCATCTATAACAGGATAGGGGATATTATTCCCCAGACATCGGCCGTAATTGCCATGTTTTGTTTGATAATTGCCTTTTTGAACAAGAAGGAATATATTGATGAAACTTATGTGGAATAAATCTCCCATTCTGGCGCTGGTGGTTATTTTTTTAAGAGGCGTTTGCCTCGCCGGTGGCTGGACCAGCTACACCAACACCGATGCTGTCAGGCAAATCGCAATCAGACCACCATATATCTGGGCCGCCACCTCGGGCGGCGCCACAGCCTATGACCCCTCCGACGGGGGATTCCAAAAACTGACCAATATCGACGGGCTCGGCAGCACCGATCTCCGCTGTGTCGAGGTTGACACCGCCGGCAATCTCTGGTTTGGAGCCGATGATGGCTGGCTGAGCAGGGTATCGCAGAGCCTGGCGATCAGGAACTATCCGATCAGGGACAGCGCCGGCCTGATCGCCCGGGCGGTGACGATTTTTGATCTCAAGACCGAGGGCGATCGCCTCTGGGTGGCCAGCGATCTTGGTGTCAGCAAATTTCTGATATATTCCAACGGCGGTGAGATTAAGGATACGGCCCGCAAACTTGGAAGCCTTCCGTTGACGGAAGACGCTGTTTGTGTCGAGATTATCGGACCCCGATTATGGGTCGGGACCTCGCGCGGCATCGCCAGCATAGATAAAGGTAACGAGAATATCCAATATTTCGGCAATTGGATTTCATATACACAAGGGCAGAATGGCCTTATGAACGCCGACATCAGAACGATCCTTTCATATCGCGATACGGTCCTGGCCGGTACCAGAAACGGAGTCTACAAATTCACCGTTTCGCCGGACACTCAATGGCAATCGATTGGCCTATCGGACCGAACCATCGTCAAGCTGTTCATGTCGGATACCATGCTGATCGCCGCCACTACCGATACGATCAACGATGGTATCGACAATGGAGCCGTTTACCGCTACGGCCCCTCGGGCTGGACAACCTTTCCATCGACCGGCCTGCCACGGAATATGGCCAATGATTTGAGTTTTGAGGATGACGGTACGCTTTGGGCGGGAACGCCGGCATCCGGCATGGCGGAATTCGATGGCCTGGCCTGGACTCTTCGTTCTATACCGGGACCGGCCTCGAATATCGTTAACAGGCTGGCCATAGACTCATCCGGTGGCCTCTGGATGACGCACGATTCCAAGGGCATGAGCCGGATGATCAATGGCCAATGGTTTCTCTTCAGGGCGCCATCGAACAACTTTGTCACCAACGGGGAATCGCCGACAATTTTCGACAATGAGCAGACCGAAATCAGCGTTGCTCTCAACGGAGATATCTGGGCCTCGAGTTTTGGCGGCGGATTATACAGGTATCAGCTTGGACCCGAGTTGTGGTATCGATGGAACGCCGGTAACAGCCCGATGTACGGTGTTTGGAACAATCGCTTCTATTGGGCGGCCACCGGCGTCAGGGCTGATAAAAACGGCAATATTTGGGTGACCGCTTTTTTTAGCGGAGTGGCGAATCGTCCCGATTCGAACCTCGTGATGGGTGTCTATGCGCCTTATTCCAGCGATTCCACCTGGCAGCTTTACATGACTGTCGATATCGGTCTGGAGGCCAATTTCGCTCAGACTTTCCTGTTTAATGGCGACACAGTTTGGGTCGCCAGGGGAGAGGGTTTGAGCCGTCTTATCGACGGCGGCACGCCGTTCGATCTCTCCGACGATGATTGGTTTGCAAATATCACTAACCTGAACGTGGTCGATATGGCGCTGGACAACGCCGGCGTGAATTGGCTGGCAACCGCCTCGGGCCTCTTCTATATGCCGCTCTACGCCGATACCGTCTTCAGTTTCGATCTGCCGCCCGAAATTTCCGGCAGTGTCAATGCGGTCGAAACCGACGGCGTAGGCAATATCTGGGTGGGGTCTGTGGCCGGCCTGGGTGTTTTAAGGCCGGGAGGCGAGAATCCATCCGCCTCCAGGTGGGATGCGACCTACACGACCGCCAACAGCCCTCTGATAGACAATAAGATCAACGGGATCGTTATCGATATCCCGACAGGAATGGTATATATCGGGACCGACGGCGGGCTGTCCGTTTACGATTCCGGTAACCTGCCGCCCTCACCCGACCTTGATGACATGAGCGCGTTCCCCAATCCTGTGATCCTGGGCGGCGGCGAGAGTTTGATTGAATTCAAACGCATACCGTCCAGCGGCATACTGACAATCTATACGGCCGCGGGAGATCGGGTGGCCCGTATCGATCTTTCGCATTCCAACACCTGGGATTTGAGAAACGAGCATGGCAAGAGAATCGCAGGAGGAATCTATTTCTTCCACGTCAAATCCGGGGAGGCCTCCGGGACCGGCAAGTTCGCCGTTATCAGGTAAGACGCTGACTCCGGAAATCGCCTGCAGGGACTATAATCTGCTTTCGCTCTGGGGCGGGGTATTTTATCATCCGGTTTTTGTCAGCTCCGGGGCCAGGGTCCTGAAGCTTCGTGGGGAGCCGCGCTATATCAGCCGAGACGGCATGCCCGGAGTATCCAACGTCCTCTATCATAATAGGCCCGGAATCACCGTCGCCACGCTGCCGTTGATGTTTCAATATTTTGGGCCGCTGACTTTCGCCCCGGCTGAGGAACCGTCCTCAGGGTGCAGAATCTTGTTCGCACTTCCGGACCAGATAGATTACGCATACTTCAGCCTTCCCCCCTCGATCGATACTTCGCGCATTCCGCGAAACTGGCGCATTCATCCACAGCGGACTCTGGTTGTCGACAGGCAGGGACTGGGCCTTTGGGGCAATTTCTTCAGGGATGATGTTAAGAATAAGATTCGCAAAGGCCGCCGAGAGAAGGTCATAATTTCGCAGACATCGCGGCTGCCGAAAGAATTGTGGGACATCGCCTATGCCCGCAAATCGCTCCGCGCTCCGATCGACCCGTCGGCCCTGGAACAATGGTGCGACGAATTGGTCGCCGCCTCGCTGCTTACTATCCACGTGGCCTCTATCGACGGCAAGCCGGTGGCGTTTCGCGGCCAGCTTGTATTTGGAGAATATGCCTATGATTGGATTGCCGGCTCCGACCCGCAGTATCATTCCACGGGCGCCAATCAGCTTCTGATGGCGGAGATAGGGGATGAAATCTCGAAAATGAACCTGTATGCCTGGGACCTCGTTGGCGGGCAGGTTGAGAGTATCGCCGATTTTAAAAAATCGTTTGGCGCGGCCGAGGTTGTTCATTATCACGTTTCCGCCGCCCTCACACCAAAGGGCCGACTGTATTCCGCCTTGAGAAAATTGAGATATGGATTCTGGCGCCGGAGCTGAAATCAAATATTCATCTATTCGCTCCGGGATATCCGGTTCGCTGACGCGCCATGTTTTTCGATATATCTCGGCGCTGACCGATATCCCATTTTGTGAAAATGATGCCACACCCGACATATTTTATTCTCAGTCAGGCGAAATCCCCGAATCGGCCAAAATCATTATCAGGGGCGGGAAATGCTTTATAAGGCATGGCGACCGGGAAAGAGAAGCGCTCGGGTTCGATCCAATAAAAACACTGGCCGACGCATTTTCACTTTCGTTCGGCTCCGGGCCATATTCGCAAGATAAACAAATCCCGTCGCCGCCAGATCAGCCCACGCTCAGCGAGGCAGTGGCCGGATTCAAGAATATCATTTCCAATGCCGGCCTCACAAAATCCGCAGGACAGCCGATCACTGTCTGGCCGGCGCCGCACACATTCGCTATGGCGCTGACACACGACATAGATATTGTCCGCAGGTCTATTCCCGGCAGTGTCCGCCTTCTCTGGAAACGCCATCTGCCCGGTGGATTTATGGCCTTGCTCGATTCGATGAGATCGAGCCTCTTCGATTTCCCCAATCCTTATGATCGCATCCACGAATGGATTAGACTCGAAAGTGAGCTTGGCCTGAAATCGACCTTCTTCGTATTCGATGGCTGGCGGCAGCATGCCAGCGACCCCAAATACAAGCTCCGGTGGTTAGCTGCCGAACTGAAGGCCATTCGATCAAGCGGTTTCGAGTTGGGGCTTCATACGAGTATCGGCTGTCACGCCGGATATCATGTCCCCGAATCAAAAAAAACGCTGGCGGATTTCGCCGGAATCGGGATAAGCGGGATTCGGCCACATTATCTCTCGGCATTTTTTCCGCAATACTGGCGGGCGGCGGCAGTGTCGGGCTTCGCATATTCCTCGTCATTTGGCTTTGACGAGGAAATCGGTTTCATTCATGGAACGGACCTGCCGATCATACCATTCGATTCGGAGGCCGATAGTCCGGTGGACCTGGTCGAAATCCCGATCGCGATCATGGACTGCGGCATAATCGGGAATCAAGACGCCGGCTCGGAGGCTGTTTTCGAGAAGGGCAGGAGGCTTATCGATCGCTGTGCCGCCAGTGGCGGCCTCGCCGTGCTGGACTGGCACGAACGGACTCTCTACGGCCGCGATTACCCGGGCTGGGGCATTTTGTATTTCAAGCTTGTCGAATACGCCCGGTCGAGAGGCGCCTATTTTCCACTCATGTCGGATATCGCTGAATCAATCATGGCCAGATTCAAAGGGCGGCTTTGAAAGTAGCCTACTTCATTCTAAATAATTTCGATTTCGACACCCGCGCCAGGCTCGAGGTCGAAACGTTGCGCGGGATGGGGCTCGAGATCGACGTGATCGCCACCGTTGGGGGAAACTTCCATGATTTCAAAGGCGCCAGGATACATCGGCTTCCCCAGTGGCGCGGGCCCACGCGCAAATTCCGTTTCATACAGTTCAATTTACTGGCCGCCTCGCTCGGAGCGAGACTCAAAGCCGACATCTACCACGCGGTCGACCTGGATGTCTTATTGGCCGCATTCCTGGCGTCACGGCGGCGCATGGCGCCGATTGTATACGAGGCCCGCGAGCTCTATACCGAGCTCGAGCCGCTTTCGGGACGCGGTGGCGCAAAAGCAGTCTGGTCTTTCCTTGAAAAAAGATTGATTGGGAAGGCCGCTAAGATCATAACGATAAACGACTCGATCGCCGGTGAGCTTTGCCAAAGGTATCGCATCGGGAAACCGGTGATAATACGAAATGTGGCGCTGTTGCCGGAAAATCTTCGACCGGTCGATCTCCGCTCTGCTTTCGATATTCCCCGCGACTGGCGAGTCCTGGTATATCAGGGAGTCTTGAGGTGCGGGCAGGGGCTGACATATCTTATCGAATTGATGCGCTACCTGGAAAAAACCGCTTTGATATTTTTCGGCGACGGTGTTATAAAGCCGGAGTTGGTCGATCAGACGGCGCGGTTGAATCTGTCCGACAGGATTAAGTTCACCGGCCGGATCGATTCTGATCAGTTGCTTAATTATACCGCCGGCGCCGACGCCGGACTGCTCTTGATGGAGGATGTCGCCACGAATAACCGCTTGGCGTTGCCGCAGAAGCTGTTCCAGTATCTGGTCGCGGGAGTGCCCCAGATCGTGTCGCCCATGCCCGAAATCGCGGCATTTGTGAAGACTGAAAAAACGGGAATAGTGGTTTCGCTGGATAATTGCAAGGCAGCCGCCGGTGATATCGCGGCTTTTCTTTCACATGATACCGCTATCGACACGGCGCGGGAAAATTGCGGGAAATCGGCCAAGCTGAACAACTGGCGACGGGAATCCCGGAAACTTGTCGAAATTTATGAGGGACTTCGTCATTAATGATCAGTTATTCGATTGTAATATGCACGTATAATCAAAAGGATACGCTGTCTCAGGCCCTGGAAAGTCTGCGGCGCCAGATAAAGAATGTCAAGGAATTCGAGGTCATTATCGCCGACGATTGTTCCGGCGACGGCACCGACGAGTTTGTCAGGAAAGTCCGCTTCCCGATATTCCTGAAGTATACACGTTCCGATTCCAATCGCGGTGTCGTTGCCAACCGCAACCGCGGCTTTCGGAAGGCCGCCGGACAATGGGTCATTTTTATGGATGGCGATATGGTACCCGCTCCGGGGTTCATCGACGGCTATGCCCGCGCCTGGCGCGAGTTTCCCGATGGCGTTTGTGTCGGTCACTACGGCCCGCCGACCCAGTGGACGGTCCAGCGATGGCAAAAATACCTGACTACTCGCGGCCGACACCCCTTGCTTTACGGCGCCAGGGTCCCCGGCAAATACTTCACAAGCGGCAATTTCTCTATCCCCAAGGCTCTTTTCGAGAAGGTGTCGGGATTCGACCCGGAATTCAAAGGCTGGGGCGGTGATGACACCGATTTCGGCTTTCGCCTCGAGGAACAACATATCCCCATTTATAATATCCCCGATGCTTTCTGCTATCATCATGACGCCAAAAAATTGGATGATGTTATCAGGCATTATGTCACATTCGGCCGGGTCGTTTACCCTCTGTTATTAAAAAAACACCCCGGTAAAATCATATTCGAAAATGGATGGCTCCTGGGACTGCCCGATTCGACCAACGGCTTCTCCAGGCGTCTGGCGGCCTCTTTGTTGTCGCCCTTGAGGTCAGAACCGTCGCTGGCCCTCCTGAAAGCTTTTGCACATATCAGGCAGGGCGCCCTTCTCGGTGATACAATTTTCGACTGGCTTTTCTACGGCCACCTGGCAAAAGGGTATAGGCTGAGCAAGATTGAAAAGAACGCTTGATCTAATCCTGTTGCTTTTTATCTTCGCCGTTTCGGCGATATATTGTGCTATCCTTTTTGGAGGGTATGAGGGCATTGGCGACGGCAACGATTACGCCGGATTGGCCCGGAGCATTGCAACTGGCAGGGGGTTTTCGTTAGGGCACGTTTACCCGCTCGGGCTGGTTTTCAATCCTGATTTACCCCAACCCAATAATATTTGGGCGCCCGGTTACCCGGTTTACCTTTCAGTCTGGTTCATTCTGTTTGGCGCCTCGGATACCGTCGCCCTGGCAGGGTCGGTGTTTGCAGTCTGGCTGTTTGTCGTGGCCGGCTATTTCCTGGGGATGGTAATGGGCGGTCGATGGATGGCGCGCATGGCCGCCGCGCTCGCAGGACTAAGCCAGATCGTATTATATACGACTATCGAGGGCACGCCGGAGATTCTGGCCGCGGCAACCCTTGCCTTTTCCGTACTTTGCCTAATCGAACACCCCAAAGCATGGAAAACGATTGTGTCCGGGATCCTTTTCGGCGCCACCGTCCTGATCAGGTACCAAATCATCGTCGCGGCCATTCCTCTGATATGGATTTTCTTTCACGACAACAGGAAATTGCTGTGGCTCTGGCTGGCCGCGTCGGCTTTGGCCATATCGCCCTGGCTGGCTCGAAACCTGATAGTCTTTGGCAACCCCTTTTTCACTTTGCAATCGTATGGCGAATTTGCCAAAGGCATGGGGCGTTTCGACGATTACTACTATGCCTATCGGTCATTCATTCCGATGTCGCTCTGGTATGTAATCACCCATTTCCCATTCGATCTTGCCAAGAAATTCGTGGGCGGGCTGGTCTTTTTCGCCAGCGCCTTCCCCTTGCGATTGAATTTCCTCGGTCTGGTGCCGCTGTTTCTGGCTCTCATGAAAGTATGGCAGGTCGAACTCAAAGAAAGGAAAATTATCCTGTTCGCGTTCTATGCGGTCGTGTTGATTATGGTAATCTCATCACTCGACGGGCATCACGACAGGCATCTGCTGCCGATCCAGGGATTCCTGATTGTTTCGATGTTGATCGGATTCAAATATCTCATCACCGAGCTGGGCGTCATAAAATATAAAGCAGCGGTCGTCCTCTTGGGGGCCATACTCTTTTTGCCGGCCAGGGCCCCATTCTTGGAAATGCGGCTCGATCTCATCGCCGATATGGCCCGCGCCGCCAAGCCGGGGTACGCCGTGCTGGCCAAGCATGTCGAACCCGAGGCGGTTGTGGTCTCCGACGCCTCCGATGCCGTGTGGTGGTACGCCGAGAGAAACTCGATTTGGATACCGGCCACTTACGAGGACTTAAGGCTTCTTGTCGCTAACGGGCGATGCGGTTATATTTTTCTTATGGATCATTCAAGTTTTTTGAATTCGCTGAGCGAAGAGCAATTTAGAGATTTCGCCGGCCTGGTCGAACCGATCGATTCCTTCCTGGGGCCGGGCGCGCTCTATAAAGTGCTATCATCCGACGGGATCCCGGATTCTTTTGCCATGAGATGACTATGTCGAATAAAAGCCTGCTCGTCGTGTCGACCAGCTTTCCACTGAAACCGGGGGATTCCCTGTCTCCATTCATCTGGGAGTTCTGTCAGCGCTTATCGGCCCTGGGCTGGCGGGTCACGGCGCTGGTGCCGCACGCACCTGGGCTGGTTGACAAAGAGGATTGGGGGGGAATCAGCGTGCGCCGTTTCCGTTACCTCCCCGAGCGGCTCGAGAATCTCGGTTATAGCGGCGGTATCATGCCGAATATTGGAAAGAATCCTCTGAATCTTCTCAAGATTCCGTTCTACATTCATGGCATGTACCGTGAAGCCCTAAGACTGACGGTCGAAGAGGATATCGACCTTGTAAATTTCCACTGGCTGTTCCCGTCGTCATTCTGGCTGGGGCAGTTTGTCAGGAGCTCGCGGATACCGGTCGTGCTGACAGGCCACGGCACCGATATCAGGCTGGCCTCGGCGCAACCCTTCTTCAAGTATTTCGCAAATCGGGCATTCAAGAAGGCCGCCGCCGTCACGGTCAACAGCGAATATATGAAGGGTATCCTCGGCGCCAAGATGGCGCCCGATAAGATCTATGTCATACCGATGGGTGTCGACACTGAAAAATTCAGGCCAAGTGGCAGTCGGCCGTCCCAATCTAAAACAATCGTCTATGTCGGACGGCTCATAAGTCAGAAGGGAATCAATCTTCTTATCGATGCCTTCGGTGAGATTGTTAAAAAAATTCCCGATGCCCGGCTCGAAATTATCGGCTATGGGCCCGAGAAGGCAAACATCCTTGATTCCATATCCCGAAAGGGCGTGGCCGAAAGAGTATTCTTGGTTGACGCTGTTCCGCATGATGGCCTGGCCGAGATCTACAGGAGGGCGCGTATCCTGGCCCTGCCGTCACTCATCCCCGAGGGCTTGGGCATGACACCTGCCGAGGCCGGGTTGTGCGGAGTCCCGACCGTGACATTCGGCCTGGGCGGCACAAGGGAGATTATTCAAGATGGCCGGACCGGCATAATCGCGGAACAGTCGGCCAAGGGATTGTACTCGGCCTTGATTCGCCTTATGGAGGATGACGCGCTGGCCGACTTGATGGGCGGGAATGCCGCAGAGTTCTTGCGGGAGAAAATCGGCTGGCATGCCGTGGCGGCTCGGTTTGATTCGCTTTTCAGCGAGGCTGTTTCCAGTTCCGGATCTCGAAATGGAATCAGCGGCGCCGCCTCAAAGGTTGCCATCGGTGCTATCTTGATAATAACCTTGACCTATGTGGTGAAGCTGTTTTTGGACAGATTCGAGAGATTGATGGGCCTCTTCAAATGAGCTTAATTGAGCTTATCTTACCGCTGATTTGGTCAGGCGGCCTGCTTGGCGTTGTGGCGATTATCTCAAGTTCCGACGATAAATTCCCACTCGAAAATTTCTTTCCGTTGGCGGGAGCGCTTGGGCTCTTTATCTACTTGTTGGGCCTCCTGAATCTATGGAACG
>MEWP01000005.1:0-24847 GCA_001775395.1 candidate division Zixibacteria bacterium RBG_16_53_22
CTGCTGTATGTCTGATTTCGCCCCAGCGAACCCGAATTCCAGACCCCGGTATCGCTCGTCGACGTGTGCGGAACGGAGTCGTGATTGGTCCAGACAACCGTATCGCCCATCGAGATCGTCAGGTTCGCCGGCGAAAAGGCTGACCCCTGAATTGCGACTGCCGTGCCGGGCGGGGGAGGTGGGTTGGTTCCGGCGGGATTGCTATCATCTCCGCAGCCCGCGAACGCGACACTCACGGCCAGTATTATCAGACTTGTCGAAAAAAGTTTCTTCATTTCGATACTCCCGTTTTGTGAACCGAATGTATGGGACTAAACTTGCCCCCGCTTAACTATGTTCCTGGCGGGGCCAAATAAAAATCCCCGTCGAGATGGACGGGGATCTATCAATTTATTGGCCGGACGTCGGGTATTTGAAAGATCACACTCTTTTAAGCTACGATAAAGGATTTTAGTGCCACCGGTCGTTTTTTGCGTTCGCTCTCCCCGGAACCCGGGGGTCATGGCGTAAGCTCAACTGCCGGGTGCGTCCTTCATTGGTTAGGTGTTAGGCTTTCAAATATGCCTCGGTCCGGCCAGTGCTTATTCTAAAATATCCTGTCAAAAAAGCAAGTCAAATATTCGTTAAGAGTATCGGAATTAATCGGCTGCGTATTATGTGTCGCTGCAGAAAAAGGATTTACTTACCCCATTAAGAAGCGCTTTTTGCGCGGATATCCTCAGGCGTCCGATAAGCTTCGTTCACCTATGAAAAGGCCGAAAACAACTCATATTAAGTAGCGAAGGATCGCAACGCCTTCGGGACCCATGGCAAGATATATGTATGTTCCATCGCTCAATATATCGAATGAATTATGTTCCCCAAAGTAAGCCAAATAAGCAGGGTTAGCGGGATTCGAAATATCCAATATATATAAATCGTACTGGCTATGAGGCTGCACGTAAGCGTAGGGAAACGATATGGATAATTCCGAACCTTCTTCCAGGGCAAGATTCCCGATTAGAATGGGTGTATAGGGGTTCGAAATATCAAAGATCCGGAAACCGCCCCTATCGCGCACGTAGACATAAGAGCCAAATGCCCTGACACTGAAAGCCGTCTCGCCCGTTGCATGTAAGGAAAGCAGGGTGGGGGAGGTGGGATCGGCTATGTCGATTATCGCAAGGCCGCTATCGGCTGCCGCCAGATATATGCGGCTATCCGAAACAAAAAATCCATTGATATGATGATAATGATACCCTGTAAAATATTGTCCAACCAAGACCGGCGATGTTGGCGTTGTGAAGTCTACTATTTTGACATTCCAATAATCATTAATGTATACAAGGCCTTCATACGCACAAACACCCATAGTCCCAACATCGATTTCGTATAGGGCTATCGTAGTTGGCGCCTCGGGATTGGAAATGTCCACTACTCTTATTCCCTGGTTCGGATTCGCGATATATACATACCCTTGTATGGCGCATAAATCTATGATCCAATCCGGGAAGCTAACGCTTCCCAGGGCCCGGGGATTTCGAGGGTCTTCGATGTCAAGAATAATTAATGTAGAATCGGTGGCCAAGTAGAGAAAGTTTTCATTAATAGACAAATGCATGGCCGATTTCGATGTTGGGCATTCACCGATCAGGGTAAGCCCCAAATTGAGCGTTGTAGCCTCGGCCCAAACGTAACCTGAACAGGTATCGTTTGCCAGCGATTGGAGTCGGTAATGATACGTGGTGCTATCCCTAAGGTCCGTATCAAAGTAAGAAGTGTGGTTGGCGGAGACCGTAGCGATAATACGACCCGGATCCATGATCGAGTCAAGTCGTACTATACGGAAACCGGCTTCGTTGTCCGAATTATCCGCCCAGGTGAGACGAATCGATGACGGAGATAACGCCACCGCCCGAAAATCCGATGGCTTGGTGGGTATGAAGGTGTCATTGTTGGGGGAATTGACTGATTTTGAATTGTTGCCGCAAGACATGTAAATTAAGGCCAAGAGAGTCAGTGGCCCAAAATGGAAATATGCCTTAAATAGAGACATCTTGACCTTGGCTGTTTACGCTCCTGAGTTATCCGCGCCGTTCAGAGTGGCTCAAGCACCGTTTATAAATAATACGGATTGTTTGAGCCCCCGTCAACTACATTATCCATTTTATGCGCCTCTTGCTTTGCCCTTCCCATTTTGCTATATTGCCTGATTGCCCTCGGCCTGAATTGTGACGGCCGAAAAATCAGGGGAAATCGGGGGTTTGCAATAGCCCCTCATTGCGCTTGACATAAAGCGACCCTGCTCATTATAATACTGAACTTATGAGCAGGATTATCGCAAATGGCAGGACATTTCCTGCATCCGCTAAGGAAAAAGCAGACAGTACAGCTATGCCGCCAACAGACATTATCATACAGGGCGCCAGAGAGCATAATCTCAAGAATATCGATGTCGTCATCCCGCGCGGAAAGTTAGTGGTTATTACCGGGCTGTCCGGCTCGGGCAAATCGTCGCTGGCGTTCGATACCATCTATGCCGAGGGCCAGCGCCGCTATGTCGAGTCGCTCTCGGCCTACGCCCGGCAGTTCTTGGGCTTGATGGAGAAACCTGATGTCGATTTCATCGACGGCCTCTCGCCGGCCATCTCGATCGAGCAGCGCTCGTCGGCGCGCAACCCGCGCTCCACAGTCGGCACCGTAACCGAGATTCATGACTACCTTCGCCTACTCTATGCCCGAATCGGCATACCCCACTGCTACAAATGCGGCAAGCCGATCACCCAGCAGACTGTCCAGCAGATCGCCGATACCATCCTGGAATATCCGGCGAACTCCCGCATTCAGGTGTTGGCCCCATTGGTCCGGGGACGAAAGGGCGAGTATCGCGAGATTTTCGACTCCGTCAAACGCGAGGGTTTTGTGCGCATGCGTGTCGATGGCGCCGTGCACGATATCGAGGAGGCGCCGCCGCTCGATAAGAAGAAAAAACACTCCATCGAGGTCGTGGTCGACCGCCTGGTGGTCAAGAACGGCGTGCGCAAGCGCCTGACCGACTCGCTCGAAATCGCCCTTAAGATGGGCAATGGCTTGGTAATTGTCGATCATTCCGGCAGGACCGGCGATTTGCCGGGCAGGGGAGATACAGTCTACTCCGAGCAGTTCGCCTGCCAGACCTGCGGCATCTCTTACGAGGAGCCTCAGCCACGGATGTTCTCCTTTAACTCGCCATTCGGGGCCTGCCCGGTCTGTTCCGGCCTCGGATACAAGATGGAAATCGACCCCGACCTGGTGGTTCCCGACAAGAATCTCTCGATCGCGCAGGGTGCCATCGCTCCCTGGGGTGTGCCCCGCGGCAACTATTATTTCGGCATGATTCGCGCCGTGGCCGAACATTACGGGATCAACCTTCGCAAGGCGTTCAAAGACTTGCCGGAAAAGTCCCGGAAGACACTCCTTTTCGGATCCGGACGAGAGGAGATCAAATTCGCCTGGGAGCGCAGCGACGGCAAAGGAACATGGGAAAACTACGATCGATTCGAGGGTGTCATCGGCAATCTCAGGCGACGATATCGGCAGACCGACTCCGAGGGCGTGCGGGAGTGGATCGAGCGCTTCATGTCGGTCAAGCCGTGCGAGGGTTGCGGCGGGGCACGCCTCAAGAAAGAGGCGCTGGCAGTCAAGATCGATGGTAAATCGATCGCCGAGCTTTCGGCCTTGCCGGTCAAACGCTCCGACCGTTTTTTTGAAAACCTCAGACTCGATACCAGGCAGAGGACTATTGCCAGGCAGATTCTGAAGGAGGTCAAGGAGCGGCTCGGTTTCCTGGTAAATGTCGGACTCGATTACCTGACGCTCGACCGCTCGGCGCAGTCCCTCTCCGGCGGCGAGGCCCAGCGGATCAGGCTGGCGACACAAATCGGCTCGCGCCTGACCGGCGTGCTCTATATTCTCGATGAGCCATCGATCGGGCTGCACCAGCGCGACAACAAGCGCCTGCTGAATACCCTGACCTCGCTTCGGGATATTGGCAATACCGTGTTGGTGGTCGAGCATGATCGCCAGACCATTGAATCCGCCGACTACGTAATCGACCTTGGGCCCGGCGCCGGCAAGAACGGCGGCACGGTCGTGGCCGCCGGCACACCCGCCGAGATCATGAGATCTAATAAATCGCTTACCGGGAAATACCTGTCCGGCAAGCTCGAGATCCCGGTGCCCGCCATCAGGCGAAAAGGAGTCGGACAAAAACTCCTGCTCCGCGGCGCGCGCGGCAACAATCTCAAGAATGTCGATGTCGAATTCCCGCTGGGAAAACTGATCTGTATCACCGGCGTATCCGGCTCGGGCAAATCGACATTGGTCAACGAAACTCTCTACCGCATTCTTTCGCGTGAGTTCTACGGCTCCAAGTCATCGCCATTGTCGTACGATGAAGTTGTCGGCCTGAAGCATATCGACAAGGTCATCGATATCGACCAGTCGCCGATCGGGCGTACACCGCGCAGCAACCCGGCCACCTACACCGGCCTGTTCACCCCGATCCGCGACCTGTTCGCCTCGATCCCCGAGGCCAAAGTGCGCGGCTACGGCCCGGGACGGTTCTCGTTCAACGTGCGCGGCGGCCGCTGCGAGGTCTGCGAGGGTGATGGCATCATCAAGATAGAGATGCATTTCCTCCCCGACGTTTACGTGCAGTGCGAGGAGTGCAAAGGCGCCCGCTACAATCGCGATACCCTCGAGATCAAATACCGCGGCAAGTCGATTTCCGACGTGCTTGACATGACTGTCGACGAGGCCCTGGAGTTTTTCGAGCGAATCCCGCGAATCAAACGCAAACTGGAGACTCTGGCCAATGTCGGCCTGGGGTATATCCACCTCGGCCAGCAGGCTACGACCCTTTCCGGCGGCGAGGCCCAGCGGGTCAAGCTCTCCACCGAGCTCTCCAAGGTGGCCACCGGCAACACATTCTATATCCTCGACGAGCCGACTACCGGCCTGCATTTCGAGGATATCAAGATGCTCCTGATAGTGCTTAACACGCTGGTCGAGCGCGGCAATACAGTCGTGGTGATCGAGCACAACCTCGAGGTCATCAAGACCGCCGACTGGATTATCGACCTCGGCCCCGAGGGTGGCGACGACGGTGGACAGGTCGTGGCGACCGGCACCCCCGAGCAAGTGGCCAAATGCGAGACCAGCTATACCGGGCAGTTCCTGAGGAAGGAACTGAGGCTGTAATCGGGGATTCATATTCGAAATCAATTGACTTAAACGCCCTTTGGAGTTAAATAAGCATCAGGCGACATAATTATGGATATTATCAATAAAGAAAGAAGCCCATTCTATCCAGGTCAACCGGTCCCGGTTGATTTTTTTATTGGGAGAATCGACCAAATTAATAGAATCAGACGAGCCATCAGGCAGGTAGAATTAGGCAAACCTCAGTCAATTTTCTTAACAGGCGAATACGGAATTGGAAAAAGCTCCCTGGCGGGATTTATGCGGTATCTGGCCGAGAGAGATAATAACATTCTCGGCATATATGTTCTTCTCGGGGACGCAACAGAACTTGATGATCTTGTTACCCGCACTCTGGAATCAGCCATACAAGGCCAGACATATAAGCCATCAAACAGCGAGAAAATCCGCAATTTCCTGTCCAAATATATAGGAAAACAGGAGTTATTTGGAGTCACCCTGAATTTCGAAGCATTGAAAGCGGATGCGCCTAATATATCAAGAGGTTTTCTGCCGTTCTTGAGAGGCCTCTACGAGAGACTTAAAGGTGATGAGGCAAAAGGCCTGATATTGATTTTGGACGAAATCAACGGAATATCGAAGAATCCCAAATTTGCTCATTTTATCAAGGCAATTATCGACGAAAATGCTCTCAGCAGTACGCCTGTGCCCTTGTTGCTCATGCTCTGCGGCGTCAAAGAGCGAATGCGAGAAATGATTCAACACCATCAGCCGGTAGAGAGAATTTTCGATATTGTGGAGATAATGCCGATGAACGAAAAAGAAATGGAAGATTTCTTTGGGAAATCCTTTAGGTCCGTTGAAACGGACGTTACTCGCGAAGCCATGAATATTTTTTGTCACTACTCCGCAGGTTTTCCCAAGATAATGCATATCATAGGCGATGCGTCGTTTTGGATTGACAAAGACAAGCAGATTGACAACGAAGATGCTATGAAGGGTGTAATATTCGCCGCCGACGAAGTTGGGAAGAAATTTTTCGACCAGCAGGTCTTGCAGGCTCTTCGAAGTAAAGACTATCGAGCCATTCTGGCAAAACTCGCCGAATCGAAGTTTGATTTGGCTTTCAAGAAAGAAGAAATTCAAAGCGGATTATCCGAGATTCAAAAGAAAAAATTCAATAATTTTCTCCAGAGGATGAAAAAGCTGAAAGTGCTGAAACCCGGAGAGGAACGAGGGGAGTATATATTCAACAGCCGAATGGTAAGGCTTTACTTGCTTCTCGATTCCATGAATCGAAAAAAAGAACAGAGGACATGATATTGTCCGCCCTTTAAGTGAAAATTGCTTGATTCCCTTTATAACTGCGTAGAAAAGCGTCGGGTCCAGATGCCCAGACATTCGCCAACTAATTATATGTCAGCCACTTCCAAAATCGAATGGACCTGCGCCTCCTGGAACCCCATTACCGGATGCGACCGCGTCTCGGCCGGCTGCGCGCACTGCTACGCCGAGCGGATGGCGCGTCGCCTGCAGCGAATCGGCCAGGCCAAATACAAAAACGGCTTCAAGGTGACACTGCATCCCGATCTGCTGGACATGCCGCTGAAATGGAAAAAGCCGCGCCACATCTTCGTCAATTCGATGAGCGATATCTTCCACAAACATGTGCCGCTCGATTTCATCCGCCGAATATTCGATATAATGCAAAAGGCCGATTGGCATACTTACCAGATCCTTACCAAGCGCTCGGAGCGGATGCTAAAGCTGGCCCCCAGACTTCCCTGGCCGCCCAATGTCTGGATGGGTGTCACGGCGGAATCATCGCAACAGGTTTTCCGTATGTGTCACTTGCAGCAGGTGCCCGCGACAGTGCGGTTTGTCTCGATGGAGCCGCTCTTGGGCCCGATGGGCGAATTCCCGATTGAAAATGTCGATTGGGTGATTGTCGGCGGCGAGTCCGGCCCGGAGGCTCGCCCGATGGAGAAAAGCTGGGTGATCGAGATCCGCAACCGCTGCCATCGCAATAATATCCCTTTCTTCTTCAAGCAATGGGGCGGGTTCAACCGCAAGGAAAGCGGCTGCTTGCTCGATGGGAAATACTACCATCAGATGCCGGAATATAAAATACCCTCGGCCGAGTTGCCCCTTGGAATTTGAAAATTAGAATAATCCTGAATCATTTGCCTGTCATGGAGCATACCCCTGCTCAACATTTGAGCAATTAGGCTTTTTGTTCGACACATATGGCCCCAATCCCATAGTCTGTCGCAGTAATTTGGCGCCGCCATTTCACCGGCCCCGGCCTCGCCTATCTAAGTAATCACATATCAAGCTGTTAGGAACCCGGCGGAGGCAGGTCATCCTTTTGTGCGTGTCGGTATGACTCTTGCTTTATAATCAAATGAAATTTAAACAAGGGGATATGCCATGAAGGGGAAAAAAAAGCAAAAAGGGTTCACCCTGATAGAGGTATTGGCGGGGATGGTCATCATGTCGGTCGGCCTGCTCTTGTTATTGCCAATGATGGTAACGTCCATTAACGCCAACAATCACGCCCGGAGCTCAACCGAGGCCTCCATGCTGATCAAAGACAAGATGGAGGACCTCAAGAATGAGAATACCCCGGTGGCCGGCTCCGATACGCTCGGCACCACTATCAGGACTTGGACCGTCAGCAACGCGGCCGTCAATCTCACGCAGTTGACCGTGACGATCAACTGGATCGATGAGCGCGGCAACGGCCACACGAATTCCATGACCTCGTATAAATCGGCTCGGTAAAAACCGAAACCTAAATGACAAGGGGCGACAATATGATAACGCAAAAATTAACAACCAGGAAAATGGCAGGATTCACGGTCATTGAGCTGTTGATCGCGGTCTTGCTCGCCGGCCTGATTACATCGGCCGCCATGGCTCTCTACCTCACCCAGCGCAAGCAACTGTTCGTGCAGGAGGAGGTCACCGACATGCAATCGAGTATACGGGCGGCTATGGGTGAGCTCTCGACGAAGATCAGGATGGTCGGGTATAAGCTTCCCGAAGGCATGCAATCCGTCATCGCCCGCGATACCAATCCGGATACCATTAAGATCATGACCAACTATGATTTTCAGGAAGACATTCAGATCGAACACTCCATGCCGCAGCCGTCTTCGGAGCTGAGATGCGACGGCCACGACCTGACCGGGATCTACGATGGTGACACGCTTTTTATCTTTGATCCCTACATCAACAGCGGCGAGTATTTTATTGTATCCCATGTCCAATACTCATCGTCGAACATCCAGCACAATACTTCCCCGCTCAGCCGCCGGTATCCGCAGGGCAGCAAGGTGGTCAAAGTGCAGAGCACGACCTATTATGTCGACCGGACCGATCCGAACCATCCCAACCTGATGTACCAGTATCAGCGGAGTCCGGCGCAGATTTACGCCGAGAATATCACCGACCTCAATTTCCAGTACGTGCTCTCGGATGGCAGCATTGTCGACGTGCCGGCGATAACAAGCATGATTCGCGAAGTCGTGATCAGTGTCACCGCTCGGACCAATAAGCCCGATGACGAGTTCCAGACTGCCTACAGGAATAGAACTCTGACCACCAGGGTCAAGGTCAGAAATCTTGGAGCAAACTGACAGCACGGACCTGTCGATATCGATCTGGGTAACTGAATGAAAACTCTAGGCAAGAAAGACAACATGGCAAATACCAAGGGCTTCACAATTCTCGAACTTCTGATTGCGGCGCTCCTGGCCGGTGTGATCACGACCGCCGCCATGTCTCTATACCTGACACAGCATAAGCAATTGCTGGTTCAGGACGGGATCACTGACATGCAGACAAGTCTCAGGGCCGCCACCTCGGAACTGGTATCCAAGGTGCGCATGGCGGGATACAAGGTGCCCGATTCGGAACCTCCGATAGTTGCCTGGAACACCAACCCCGACACCCTCTATATAGCTTTCGAGGCGGGTGTCAGGGATGACATACAGATCGAACATGAAATGCCGAGGCCATCGGCCGAGCTTCGCTGCGACGGCCACGACTTGACCGGATTGTTCGATAACGATTGGCTCTATATCTATGATCCGGGCACGAGAAGCGGCGAATACTTCCTGGCCACCAACATCCAATACTCGTCCTCGCACATTCAGCACAATACCATGTCTCTGAGCCGGGCCTACCCGGCCGGAAGCAAGGTGTTGAAGGTCAGCAGATTCAAATTCTTCATAGATCAGACCGATCCCAACCATCCCAATATGATGGTCAAGATCAATGGGGATGCGCCGCAGGTATACGCCGAGAACATCACCAACCTCGATGTGCAATACGTCCTCTCCTCGGGAGCGGTGGTCGATGTCCCGCCGCTTGCTGATATGATCAGAGAGGCCGTGATAACCGTCGCGGCCCGAACCGACAAGGTCGACAATGATTTTCAGTCGCAATATAGAAACAGATCGCTTACAACCAGGGTAAAAGTTCGCAACCTGGGGGTCAATTAATCAGCCTCTCGTCCATGCGGAATCGTCTGGACGGGCAATCAAAGGAGAACAATATGAATTGCTCAAACAAGAATAAGGCCGGAAATGACAAGGGCGTGGTGCTGGTGGTCGTCATGCTGCTGCTTCTGATGCTATCCCTCATCGGCATAGCCTCGATCACCACCTCGACCAGTGACATGACCGTGGCCGGCAACGAACTCAATCAGACGGGAGCCTTCTATGCCGCCGAATCGGGCATCGAAAAAGCCGCCGCCGCGATAGTCACAAGCTTCGAGACCAACGGGACCCCGCCCAGCCCCCTGCCGAGCGGCTCGCAGACCCAGGGCGCATACCAATATTCGTATTCAACGGTTGCGGATGGCAGCCCTGTCCAAATGACTCTTGCCGATGGCGCTTACAGGGGCCTCTACGGCCTGGTCAGAAAATACAACATAACCTCGACCGGCCTCGATAATAGCGGCGAGTCATCGGTCACTCTCAAGATGGCCATGCAGGATGCCCTTATTCCGCTCTTCCAATTCGCCGTCTTCTACCAGAACGACCTGGAATTTTCGCCCTCCACCGTGATGACACTTGGTGGACGAGTGCATGCCAACGGCGAAGTCTTCCTGCAATCCTCCGGAGGTCTGAATATCAACTCGTACCTCACCGCCGCCGGTAATATCCATCATGGGCCCAAAGCCGGGAGCGGCCTGGGCTCTCTTGCGGGCGATGTCTTAATCATGGATAAGAATGGCGCCTACCAGAACATGAAGAATAATGACGGCACCTGGCTTGACGCCTCGAGCGCCGGCTGGGTGAACTCGTCCCTTTCGCGCTGGAGCGGGCTGGTCGAGGACGACGCGCATGGCATCACCCAACTGGAGATGCCTGTCGTTACCGATGGCCCCGCCACAGATCTCATAGACAGGGGTGCTGGAAACAACGATAGTTTTGAGCTCAAGGCCGGCCTCAAATTCGTCGATGGGCAGGTGTATTACCTCAGCGCTCCCGGCACCTGGACCAATGTCACGGCGGCTATGATCGCCCAGGGCGTGATTACGGCCCGCACATTCTATGATGCCAGGGAGGCCCAGGACGTCTACTCACTCGATATAGATGTTCAGAGGCTGACGGCCAGCGGCTACTATCCGAGCAACGGCGTAATCTACGCCTCGGTGCCTGCTGTCTCCGGCGTGATCTCCGGCGTCAGGCTCAGAAACGCGACCACTCTTCCTCGGGCAACCACATTCGCGACCGACAACCCGCTCTATACGGTGGGTAATTTCAACACTGTTACCAAGAAACCGGCCGCCATCATGGCCGATGCCGTTACGGTGCTGTCGAGCAGCTGGGATGATTCCAGAAGCACGCAGCCGTTGGGCTCTAGAGGAGCCTCCGCTACGCAGCTCAATGCCTCGTTCATCACCGGCACCACGGAAACCGGGCAGGACGGTCATGCTTACAATGGAGGCCTCGAAAATTCACTGCGCCTTCTGGAAAGCTGGAATAACGTAACCATGACATGGAGAGGTTCGGCCGTTTCGCTCTGGTATTCGCGCCAGGCCACCGGCGTCTGGTCCTACGGCAACTATTACATCGCTCCCACCCGGGACTGGGCCTTTGATATCGACCTTCTGAATATCGCCAACCTGCCGCCGGGAACACCGATGGTGAATATAGTCCAGAGGACCCAGTGGTACCAGATTTTCGCCGCGGCTCAGTAGTCGAGCCCGCAGTAATCGTGACCCGTGTCGGTCATCTGATTCGACCCGGGTCCAATTAAGGAGCAATTTATGAGTAAGATTCATGTCGCAAATCAATCGGGGCAGGGGGGGATGGCGCTAATCATCTTTATAGTGCTGCTGTTAATGCTGTCTCTGATTGGCATATCGTCCATCATAACCTCAACCAGCGAGGTGAAAGTGGCCGGCAATGAACTCCGACAGACAGGCTCCTTTTACGCCGCCGAATCGGGGGTCGAGCGGGCCGCCGCGGCTATCGCCCACAGCTACGAGACAGCCGGCGTCCCTCCCAGCCCGCTGCCGAGCGGCACGGTCTCCGAGGCGGGATATCAATACAATTACAGTACCACTGACGCCGGGCCGGCAGTGCAAATGGTGCTCTCCAGCGGCGCCTACCGTGGCCTCTATGGACTGGTCAAATCATTCAGAATAAACTCGAATGGCCTGGATAATCTCCGAGAATCATCAGTCGATATCAGCATGGTCATGCAGGATGCCTTGATACCGCTGTTCCAGTTCGCCGTTTTCTACCAGGAGGACCTCGAGATCGCCCCCGGACCGGCCATGACCCTCGGCGGCCGGGTCCATTCAAACAGCGATATCTATCTGCAGGCCAACAGCAGCCTGAATGTCGATTCCTACCTGACGGCTGCCGGAAGCATCATGCATGGCCGCAAGTCCGGAAGCGGGCAGCCTGACGCTACCGGGAATGTCATGATCAAGGACAAAAATGGCATTTATCAGAATATGCTCAACAGCGACGGCTCCTGGCTCGATTCCCGCAGTTCCGATTGGGTCAATGGATCGCTCTCTCGATGGGGCGGCTGTGTCGAGGACGACAATCATGGCATCAGCGAGCTCAATATGCCGGTTGTGGTCAATGGGCCGGCCACCGATCTTATCGACCGCGGCGCCGGCAATAACGACAGTTTCGAACACAAGGCCGGGCTAAAATTGGTCGATGGCCAGGCGCTGTATCTGCAACCCGATGGTTCATGGCGAGATGTTACCGCGATCCTGCTGGCCCAAAACGTCATCAGCGCGGGTACATTCTACGATGGCCGCGAGGGAAGAGATGTGGTCTCGCTCGATCTGGACATCGACGGGCTTCAAAACAGCGGTTATTTCCCCTCGAACGGGATAATCTACAGCTCGCAGCCGGCCGCCGGTGGAATGTTTGTGGCCATGAGGTTGAAAAACGCCGAGGAATTGCCGGCGGCCATGACACTTGCTACCAACAATCCCCTTTATACGGTCGGCAACTTCAATACAACCTCGAAAAAGCCGGCGGCGCTTATGGCCGATGCCATCACCATTCTATCCGACAACTGGAACGATGCCGCCAGCCACCAGGGGATAGGCAGCCGTGTCGCCACGGCCACGCAAGTCAACGCCTGCTTCATGACCGGCAATAACGAAACCGGCGCCAATGGACAGGATTATAACGGCGGCCTCGAAAACCTCCCGCGCTTCCTCGAAAAATGGGACAATACCAGCCTCACCTGGCGCGGCTCGATGGTCGATCTCTGGTACTCCCGCCAGGCCACGGGACCCTGGTCGTACGGCAACTACTATACTGCCCCGCTCCGCAACTGGGCTTTCGACCCGGATCTTCTCGATATCGCCAATCTGCCCCCCGGAACTCCCATGGTCAACATTGTGCAGCGAAGCAAATGGGCGCAGCGCGTGGGGGGCGTTCCCCGGTCGTGAACCAGCCAGTTATTTCGATAAAAAGGCCCGATCGCAAGGGCCTTTTTTTATGGCCGGCGACGGGGCAAGATATCTATTTCAGGGCTTTCCCCGAAAATCTAGCACAATTCCTTCGAATTTTAATACGTTCAAAGGATTGGCTTCTTGCAAATCTGGGAATGGTGGCTTTTCAAGAAACGGGGAAACTCCGCGGTTATCAGACACCCGAAGTAGTTCCGCAGGGTCGTAGTCCCGACAGGAGCTGTCGGGGCGTGACCCTGCGGTCTGAGAAAGCAAATTCGTGTCGGCTCTCGTCCACGGCAATTGCCGGGCCGGACTACAACCCGACCCAACAATAACGAATTGCGGGAAATGGTGGAGATCATTCTGCCGAAAATTTCGGGAAAAGCGCTCATATCTATTTCCCTTTACTCTATAATAATTTTGTGATATAGTTATTCATAATAAGGAGATAATATGTGGATCGGACTATTTTTGGTTCTCGCCGGCGCACTGATTTTACTCAATAACATGGAAATACTGCGCGGTGATGTCTGGGATTATATCTGGCCGCTGTTTTTCATCATGCTCGGGGCATCGATGATAATCAAGCGACTGAGAATCGGAGACAGGCAGAATTTCTATCCCGGCGAGACAGAGAATAAGAGCCCCGGAGGCGGTCCCGATCGATGACTTGAACCTGCCGCCTTGAAAGGCTCCTCGTCTTACGATTTCCAGGAGGTTGATATGAAAGGGAGCGGTTCCCCCAAGAAGCGTGAAAAAAAGCGCCCCAAGAAGGAAAAGAAAAAATGACATCATGCCCCGTCCCAAATAACGGGGCATTTTTTTCAAAACGGATCGGCCTTGTCGAGAGTTCTAATTCATATATTGACACGGCTGCCGATCGAATTTAAACTGTGCCCAGGGTGCGCAATATGATATCATTCAAAAGCCGGTATCCGGCAATGGCGATCGTCACGGGAACCGCCATCCTGTGTCTGGCGGTCTGCGACAATCGCAGTTTCGTGGCTGAGCCGAATCCCGAGCCAGCCTTCTCGGGCGACATCAACGTGGTCAGGGATTACAGCCAGAGAAAAACGATCGCCGAATTCTCTTTTTTCCGCGACGGTGACACTATCCCGGATGGGGTCGTTCGGCTCAACGACCTGGCGCACACCGAAAGCATCCATGGCGTATATTCGCTCGAGGCTCCGTTGCAGGCCGTTTTCGGCGGGCTGAACACGGTGGAGTTCGCGAGCCTGAGAGACAATTACAGCAGTTCCATCGCCATCCACATGCCCGACAGCTTCGGCGTCAGGTTTATCAATCCACGCGATAACTCCGGTATAAACAACGTTTCGGTTCAATGGTCGCAACCCGATTTCGCTACCAGAGTCCTTCTGGTGGTCGTGGCGCGAAACTACCCCGCCAACGGCAGCATCCCCTACATTACCGTCCTGGATGCTGATGTCACCACCCATATTATCCCCTATACCGCATTTGAGGACCAAACCGGTTTTGCCATTCGCGATACCTACTATCTCTACCTCGCGGCTTTTAACCAGGGGTTCGGCGGATACACCGGGTTGAATTTTCCCCTGCCCCCCAATTTGCCTAAGAGGAGAATCTCAAACCCGGCGGGCTTTGCCACCTACGGTACCGTGGCGCCTGTCGATTCAGTCCTGGTTTTGCCTTGAAGCGAATCGCGAAAAATCGCCGCTCGCGCGGTCCTCGGGGACGAGAAGTATTCGAGGAGCTGAAAGACCTCGTTACCGAGAGATCCAATCTCAAGAGCGCCCATATCGACCGCGTTTCCACCAAAGATGCCCTGCGTATCATAAACAGCGAGGACGCTACCGTGGCCGGGGCGGTCCGACGGGAACTGCCCTATATCGCCCGCGCCGTGGATTATGTGGTCTCGGCTCTCGAGAAAGGTGGCCGGTTGTTCTATCTCGGCGCGGGCACATCGGGGCGACTCGGGGTGCTTGATGCCGCCGAATGCCCACCCACTTTCGGCACCCCCTCCACCATGATTCAAGGGATTATCGCCGGCGGCTATCGTTCGCTGTTGCGCTCCAGGGAGGGTGTCGAGGACGATGTCTCCGCCGCCAGGAAAGATATCAGGCGGCGAAATGTAAGGCCGGGCGATGTCGTGATCGGAATTACGGCCTCCAAAAGAACCCCTTACGTGCTGGCCGGATTGTCGGAGGCCAAGAAGATCGGGGCGGCTACGATTTTCATAAGTTGTAACCCTCGCTCTATGGCCCCCAAACAGTTCGATCTGGCCATCTGCCCCATGGTCGGCCCGGAGGTTATCGCCGGCTCCTCCCGTATGAAGGCCGGCACCGCCCAGAAAATGGCCTTGAACATGATAAGCACGGCCTCCATGATCCGCTGCGGCAAGATCTATGGTAACAGGATGGTTGATCTGAAAGCCACATCGGAGAAACTGCGTGAACGCTCCAAGCGCACCCTGATGGAGACCTGTCATCTGTCCTACAACGATGCCGATAAGGCCCTTAGCCGGGCCGGCGGCAGTGTCAAGATTGCGATTGTCATGGTCAGGAAACAACTCTCCCGGGCCGGGGCCGGAGGACTGCTTCAGGAAAGCGCAGGATCCGTCTCCCGGGCCCTCGGCGAAAAAAACTGAGCTGCCCGAAAATTTTTGCCTACCACAACATCCGCATTCATATAAAAATGGTATTTCGGGCTAATCAGACACCACTTTTGAGCCGAAATAAAACTAAGGACCACTATGGTTGTGGTGGACCTAAGCGAGTGTATTGTCTATGCCTATGGAAGAGCTACTTGAACTGTCAAACATCGACTCGTCCGAGATTGCCGAGCCGCTGAAGAAAAGGATCATCGAGGCCTTCAATCTTTTCGTGAAAACCGTCAAGGCCAAGCTTGTCTATCCCGCCTCTTCGCGCCTGCCTCAGCAATTCAAAGAGGAGCTTTTCGTCAGGATCAAGGGTCTATGCGAGGAGCTGGATACCATCGTCTTTAAGGTTGAGGCCGACCGCATCCGCTATGAGGAACTCGAGGTTTACAGGGCCCCCACCAGAGCCGATAACTTCGCCCATGTCTTTTTCCGCGATGGCATCCTGAGTTTTCAGATCAAGCAGGGCATTTACGAAAAAGAGCTCGAAACTTTCATCGAAATCATTTCGAGGATGCTGCGGTCCGCCTCCGTGGATGACGACCTGGCTACCCTCCTGTGGGAATCCGGTTTCGAACATATCTCCTACAAGCTCATGGACGATGTTTTCAACATCGATACTTTCGAATATGGCACCGATTCGCTGAAATCGACGGCCCAATCGAAGATCGATCTGCGCGGCCTATACGAAAACGAAATCACCCTCGATATAACGGCCGAGGATTTTGAAGTGCCGACCGAGGAGAAAAAGAAGAAGGCGCGCTCCAGCCCTTATGTCGATGCCGCCGGGTCGATCAGTGAATTCATCCGCAAGGCCGCCACGTATGATGAATCCGAAAAGGCCGCCATGGCCGAAATGCTGGCCTCCGATGCCAGGTTCGAATACAAAATCTACACCATGAACCTGCTGTTCGAGGTGCTCGGCCTCGAGGTCGACAACGCCGGCTATCACGAGAGCCTGGAGCTTTTTGCCAAAGTACGGGATGACTTCATCAAGACCGGCGACTTCAAATCGGCCGTGACTATCCTGACCCGCGTCAGAGAATTGGAGCAGGCCTTCAAGAATCTAAAAGACCTGAAACTCGACAAGATTCAGGGATTTATCGAAAGCTTCGCCTCCTCCGAGAGAATCAAAGTCATAGTCAATACCCTCAACCAACTGAAAGACATCGACTATGACAACGTCACGGAATATCTCAAGCTGCTCCCCTGGCAGGCGATCACGCCGCTGGTCCTTGCCCTCGGCGATCTGGCCCATTTTCCGGCTCGACGGGCGGTCTGCAGGGCCCTGGTGCCGCTGGGCGCCGAGAGGATCGAGCTCGTGGGAAAAGGAATCGAGGACCCCAGGTGGTACGTGGTCAGAAATATAGTCTCGGTCCTGGGCCAGATAAATAATCCCCGGGCTATGAGCTATTTCAAACGCACCATAAAGCACCCCGATATCAGGGTTCGCAAAGAGACCCTCATGGCCGCGGCCAAGGTGCGAAGCGACGAGGCGTTCGATTTCCTGATCGTGGCCTTGACAGACGAGGACGAGAAACTTCAAATCCTGGCGCTGAAAGAGCTCGTGACCAACAAGATCGCCCGCGCTTATAATCAAATAGAAAAAATCGTAAGTGAAAAGGAATTCAAAGACCGTTCCACCGACCAGATAAAGGAATTTCTCGAGGCCCTGGCGCAATTGGGCGGCGAAAAAGCCTTCATAGTCTTGAGAAAGATGGCTACTCAATTCACTTTCCTGTCGTCCGAGAAGCAAAAGCGGCTGAAAAATTACGCCGTCCGCGCCTTCAGCTTTGTGCAGTCGCCGGAGGCAACCAAAGTTCTGGAGAAAATTGCCAAGGCGCGCGATCGAGTTCTGGCCGATACCGCCCGGCGCGCCCTGTACAGGAAGACCAAGGGGGAGTAACGTGTTCTCCAACTCCATCAGCGATATCAAGAAACAGCAAGAGGCCTTTGAGGCCTTCCTCGAGGAGAATGGACGAAAGCTCGTCTCGATACTCTATTCGACCATCAAGGTCTCGGGAATGTACGACGCCAACAACAATCGCTACATCGAGCAGGCCGCAAAACTGCGCGAAACCCTGAGTGTCATCTTTGCCCAGGAAGACGATTTCTCCCTGACTACAAAGGGCGGCCATTTCTTCATGTCGGAGGCCAGGCTCCGAACCGAAAGGGATCTCGATACCGCCATGACCTATTTCCTCGAGAAATGGCCGGCCATGGGTGTCTCCGGATTTTCATTCAGCAAGGGGCTTGACCCCCGCGAACTCGATAAATTCGTCTACCTCATAAGCGGATTCGAGCCGGTTGAAGATGTTCGAGATTCTTTCCAGCAGTTGAAAGACCGCCTGAATCAATTGAGAATAGAGAGGATTGTGCCGGTCTGGATCGGCGACGACGACAAGGACACCCCCGAGGCCGACAAGCAGTCGACGAGAGCCCAGGCCAGGAAGACATTTTTCTCGGCTGTCGGCGCCGTCCAGGAAACCATGAACCAGGCCAGAAGCACCAACACCATCAACGTTGCCAAGACCAAGCGCGTGGTCCAGGAATTGATAAATCGCATCATAGAGGATGAGGCCGCCATAACCGAGCTGACCACGCTTCGCAGTTTTGACGATTACACCTATGTCCATTCGGTCAACGTCTGCGTCCTCTCCCTGATCCTGGGATATCATCTTGGCATGGACCGCAAGATGCTCTCCAACCTCGGGGTCGGCGCCCTGCTGCATGATATCGGCAAAACCAAGCTCCCCCTGGAACTGGTCAACAAGCCGGGCATGTTCGACGAATACGACTGGCAGCAGATGCGTAAACATCCGATTCACGGTGTCAAGGCGCTCGTCAAGGCTCGCGCCACCGACGAGACCACCGCCCGGGCCTGTTCAACTATCTTCGAGCATCACCTGGCCCTGGATGGCACCGGCTATCCCGATCTATTGACAAAGCGGAAACCATCCCTGTTTGCGCGCATAGTCGCTATCGTCGATACCTACAACGCCATGACATCGGGCCGCGTTTACCATGTCAAGCGGCATCTCCCCGACGATGCCATCACCAGCATGGCCAACCGCATCGAAAAAGCGTTCGATCCGCTCCTGTTCAAGGTCTTCATCAACAGCCTGGGCATTTACCCGGTGGGGACCGTGGTGGCGCTGTCGTCGAATGAAATCGGCATAATCGCCAAGAATAACCCTGCCGATCTCGAGCGGCCCGAGGTCAAGATTATCGCCAACCAGGACGGCCTCTTCGAGATAAACGAGGTCAAGGTGATCGACCTCTCCGAGGAGCGCGATATCAAAGTCACCAAGGTAATCGACGACGACAAATACAATATCGACGTTGCGAATTATATCGATATAGGGTGAGCGATTTTATATGGATTGGTGGTGATGGCCGGGGTCTGCGACGGGCCCCGGTTCTTTATTATTGGCTTATATCCCTCGGGCTGGAAGTCCGGCAGCTGCCGGACGACATCCCCGGCGACCTTCAATCCCGTCGATCCTGCGCCAGGCTGTCGGCGTAAATCCGATTTAGCCCCATCAGCCACTTTTCGAGTTCCTGGGAGTCCGGGTTTTCGTTGAATTGCGAGAAGTCGCCGGAAAGACTCAACAGCACCTGCCGGTACATGCCCCTGTCTTTGTCCAGCAGGTAAGCGCAAAACATCACCGCGCCGGCGTCGTACGCCGAGCGCGCTCGCGGCGAGTAGGGGCCATCGGCCGCCCGAGAAATAAGGCCGTATTTTTCATTGAGTTCATTCCGGGGAATTCTGAATATGACCCGATCGGACCGGGCGTAATTTTCCTCCAGCCCCGCCTGCGCGATATAACCGCTATCGGGGCCGGTCTCCAACGCCCGATGCCACTGCTCGCCCTGCCCGGCGACATGGTAAGCCTTCATGTACCCGTCCCTGTCGATAAACCACCCTCGGTTCTGGTACCCCCAGGCATAATTGACAAACGACTGCTGAAAAAGGACCAACTGAGGGATAGCGGCCTCCTGCGAAAGCCGGTCAGCCGGACGGGAACAGGAGAGGAAACTCAATGAAGCTACAACAAGTACAATAGTCGTGATTGATTTCATGTCTGTCCCATCGATATTAACACGGGAGATAATATCGCATCGCTCAGGGGAAAATCAAATCAATAAACATCATGGCTATGATTATGTCGATGCCAGCGTGTCGTAATAGGCCTCGTTCAGTTCTTTCAGCCACAGATCAATCATCCCAGCCTCGGGCGCCAGATTTTGCCGGCTGAAATCGCCGGAGAGGCTCAGCAGGACCTGTTTGAATCTGCCCCTTTGATAATCCCAGTGATAGCAAAAATACTGAATCGCTCCCCTGTCCGCGCCCTGGCTGCGAAGCTCGGAATAGGTGCCATAAGCCGCGGGATTGATAAGCCGATATTTCTCCAACAATTCGAAATAGTTGATTTCGAGAATTTGCCCATCCGCCTGGTCATAATTCGCTAAAAGTGCTTCCTGCGAAATATAACCGCTGTCGGGCCCGCTCTCCTGAGCGAGATTCCATTGATCGGGGTCATTGATCGAGTACGACTTCATCAAACCCTGCCGATCGACAAACCAGCCCCTGTTCTGGTATCCCCAGGCGTTATTGAGGTATGAGAAATGAAACAACACCTCCTGCCGCATTTCGTCCTCATCCGGATACTGGGAATTTTTCTGTCCGCAGGACAAAATCAACAATATTGAAGCGAAATATGTGGTGACAATTCTCATGGCGCCTCCAAAGTACATATACAAATCCCATCCCGATGCCAGTTAGCGGAACGCAAAATCGATTAGCCGCCTATTTTACAATTCATGCCTGTAAAAAATTCCCCTTGACAGCCACCCGCCAAATATTTATTATCCCGCCCGATCATTAGCACTCGGTAGTATAGACTGCCAAAATTAATTTGTAAGTGCTTGAAATTAAACAAATTAATGTAAGCGGCTTTTATGGCTGGAAGGAACAAATGAAATTCCATCAGAGTATAATGCAAATTCGAAACACTATTACGTTTGATTTTTTGGGTCTAATCGATCTTAAACACATGAACTTGTACGCGAAGGAGGAAACGATATGAAGATCAGGCCGTTGGCTGACAGAGTAGTCGTGAAACCGCTCGAGGAGATGGAAATGAAAAAAGGCTCCATCATTATCCCCGACACCGCCAAAGAGCGCCCCATGCAGGGCGAGGTCATCGAGGTCGGCCCGGGCAAGAACGAGGAAGGCAAGACGATCGCCATGGAGGTCAAGAAGGGCGACAGAGTCCTTTACGGCAAATACTCCGGCACCGAGGTCACCATCGATGATATCGAGTATTTGATCATGCGCGAATCGGATATTCTCGCTGTAATAGGAAAATAGCAAGTAGTTCCGGGTTGCGGGTTTCGGGTTGCGAGTTAGGAACAAGTCATGACGATGATTGAGAGATTTGAGGACATCGAGGCATGGCAGAAGGCACGGGAACTCTCGAAGGCCATTTATATGGTAACATGTGATGGCGCATTCGCCCGCGATTTTGGGTTGCGTGATCAGATTCGAAGGGCCGGAGTATCTGTTATGTCTAATATTGCTGAAGGATTTGATCGAGGGGGGAATCGGGAATTGATTCAATTCCTGTATTTCGCTAAGGGATCCGCCGCAGAATTGCAGACTCAACTCTATATTGCTCTGGATATCGGGTATATAAGCCAAGATCAGTTCCAACAACTATATGATCTCGCAGGAACCACAGGACGATTGATTGGAGGCTTTATCCGTTATCTGAAAACCTGCAACGCGAAACCCGCAACTCGCAACCCGCAACCTAAGAGCAAATAGATCATAGCAAATTGTGGCATGTAAATATCAAAACTGAGATCTAAAAGGAAGGAATTAGAAATATGGCAAAGATGATTGAATACGATTCGATAGCCCGCGAGAAACTCAAAAAGGGCATTGATAAACTCGCCGATGCCGTCAAGGTGACGCTCGGCCCCAAAGGACGAAACGTCGTGCTTGATAAGAAATACGGCAGCCCCACTGTCACCAAGGACGGCGTCACGGTTGCCAAGGAGATCGATCTTGAGGATCCGTTTGAAAACATGGGTGCCCAGATGGTGAAAGAAGTCGCCTCCAAGACCTCCGACGTTGCCGGTGACGGCACCACCACCGCCACTGTCCTGGCCCAGGCTATCTACCGCGAGGGCCTCAAGAATGTCACCGCCGGCGCCAACCCGATGGCTCTCAAGCGCGGCATCGAGAAAGCCGTGGCCGCGGTTATCGAGGAAATCAAAAAAATGTCGAAAGAGGTTGATGGCAAGACCGAGATCGCCCAGGTCGGCGCTATCTCCGCTAACAACGACATGGACATAGGCCAGCGCATTGCCGACGCTATGGAGAAGGTCGGTAAAGATGGCGTCATTACCGTCGAGGAAGCCAAGTCGACCGAGACCACGCTGGAGGTGGTCGAGGGTATGCAGTTCGACCGCGGTTATCTCTCTCCCTATTTCATCACCAATCCCGATTCCATGGAAGCTCTCATGGAGGAGCCCCTGATCCTGATCCATGACAAGAAGATAAGCACCATGAAGGACCTCCTGCCGATTCTTGAAAAAGTGGCCCAGATGGGGAAAGGCATGCTTATAATTTCCGAGGATGTCGAAGGCGAGGCCCTGGCGACCCTGGTGGTCAACAAGCTTCGCGGCACCCTGAAAGTCTGCGCGGTCAAGGCCCCCGGATTCGGCGACCGTCGCAAGGCCATGCTCGAAGACGTCGCGACACTGACCGGCGGCAAAGTGATCTCCGAGGAGCTCGGCTTCAAGCTCGAAAACGCGGTCATCTCCGATCTCGGCAAAGCCAAGCGTGTCACTGTCGACAAGGACAACACCACCATAGTCGAGGGCGCCGGCAAGACCGAGGATATCAAAGGCCGGATCAACCAGATCAAGCGCCAGATCGACGAGACGACCTCCGACTACGACCGCGAGAAGCTGCAGGAGCGGCTGGCCAAGTTGGCCGGCGGCGTGGCGGTCATCAATGTCGGCGCGGCCACCGAAACCGAAATGAAGGAGAAGAAGGCCCGCATAGAGGACGCTCTTCATGCCACCCGCGCCGCGGTCGAGGAAGGTATCGTGCCGGGCGGCGGCGTGGTTTATCTGCGCGCAGCCAAGGCGGTCGATAGCCTTAAGCTCGAGGGTGATGAAATGGTCGGCGCCAGGATTATCAAGAAAGCGCTCGAGGAGCCTATCCGCCAGATCGTCGAGAACGCCGGTGTCGAGGGCGCCATCGTCATCGACAAGGTGATCGGCAAGGATGTCAATTACGGTTACAACGCCGAAACAGAGCAGTATGGCGACATGGTCAAGATGGGTGTTGTCGACCCGACCAAAGTCTGCCGCACCGCCCTGCAGAACGCGGCCTCGATTGCCAGCCTGCTTCTGACTACAGAGGCTATCATTACCGAGAAGCCCGAGAAGAAGGAAGCCATGCCTCCGATGCCTCCGGGCGGCGGCTACGGCGGAGATATGTACTAATAGATGGATTGAGAGGGCTGAGCTAAAATCTCAGCCCTCTCGTCTAATGAAATATGCAATTGTGAGAAGAGCATCAGCCATCGATAAATTAAGGTGAGGGTATGATAAACTGGGTTGATATTCAGAAAGAAATCAAGGAATCCAATCCTGGTGGGCTTCCCGATTTGGATGGTGTAAGGCGGAGAAGAATTAGGGCATTAGCTGATTATAGAAAGCGGCCTCTTATCATCTACGCTTCAGATTTCCTTAACGCTAAGAAAGCTGCATTAGCAGGGACTGATATAAGTTTAGATTGGTCGGATAAGCTGGGATTCGTTGAGGTGACTCAATCATTAGAAAAGGGTCCTGTTGACATTCTGCTTCACAGTCCTGGCGGCTCCGCAGATGCTGTCCAGTCAATTGTAGATATATTAAGATCAAAATTTACGGATATAGCTTTTATCATACCTAATATTGCGAAAAGCGCGGCAACTATGCTGGCATTATCAGGAAATTTATTAATTATGGATGAAATGAGCGAATTGGGTCCAATAGACCCCCAATTTGTCATACCCAAGAGAGATGGAGTAATACAGGCCGCAGGTCAAGCCATCATCGATCAGTTTGATGAAGCTCAAAAACTCATTGCAGCTGATCCTAAAATGCTGGTTCCCTGGATCCCCATTTTGCAGCAATATGGTCCAGCATTGTATATGGAAGCGAAAAATGCAATCAAGTTTTCACGGGATATGGTTAAGAGATGGCTTGAAAAATATATGTTTTGTGATGACCACCTTGCAGCAGAAAAAGCAGAAGCTATATCGACGTTTCTATCAAGCCATAAAAATTTCCTTTCGCACAGGAAAAAAATTGGTTTAACAGATATCTGTGACGAAGAGGAATTAAGAGAATTAAAAATTCATGATATGAACAGCGATCTGGAATTAAAGGATAGAGTACGCGCAGTATACTTGGCGATTGATGCGACTTTTCAATTATCTGGCGTATTCAAGATGTTTGAAAACAACCTTGATCAAGCCATGTTTAGAGTAATTCAAGTTGTCGCGACGCCAAATCAATAGATGAGCGGAGTAATAAGCGCTTCGTTTGAACTAGATGCGGTTTTAATAGTAGTAAAATTTAATAATTCGAGGGCCTTTTCATATTCGGCTTGCCCTATCTCAAATATTCTAAGGCCTTCCTTAATGGATTCATTTGAATTTATAAGATTGTCAATATCGGATTGTAGTAATGTCATTTCTACCTTCTTTCTTCTTCAATATATGTTCTTAATCTTTATCGTCAATTAATTTCTACGTCCTAACACTATTAATTTAATGATGTTCCCATTAGTTTCTTGAATCATATTTCTAATACCAATTAATCAAGCACTAAGTATATGTACAACAAAAGGATATCTTAGTGCGGTCGGGTCGCCTGACCCGACCGCAAAAAAATGCTCGGCATGTAGTATGCTCAAGCCGCCGCGTCGCAAGGCCCGGCGGCTTTTTTGTGTCTCAGGATAGAGGCCCGCGGTATCCGGACGACATCCTGACGCCAAGCGAATGGTGTGGCTCACCCGC
>MEWP01000005.1:24878-34820 GCA_001775395.1 candidate division Zixibacteria bacterium RBG_16_53_22
CCCATAACAGATGGAACCATTCTCTGGGTTTTCCGTTGAAATAAAAAATGCCGGAGTCAAATCTGGGTCTGGCGTGACAATTAAAAAGGGGAACAACGAAAATCATGCGGAGAGCTTAACCGATTTCCGCGGGCAGTAAACCGGGATAGACATCCAGAGCGGATGCGACAGCGAGGTATATATGGAGGCAAGAGAGGTCTTAGTCAGCAATTTGGCCAACCTGTATAGCAAGTTGAACGAAATGGATGCTAAAATAGAACGATTCTATGAAAACCTGAACAAAAACATGCAGGGCGCGGCCAATAACGAGGCCCTGCGCCTGCTCGAACTTGAACGTGACGAGACATTTCAACTGGCCCGCTCTTTCGCCATGAGACTTATCAGGTTGGACCGTCAATTACTAGGCGGCGCATAGAATAAATTATCATTTTCTGGCGCCTGGTCGTTTACCCCTGCTCCCGCGATGCGCGATGCGGGGCCTGACCCGACACTTAGGCACCGCAATCTTCTTGTGCCGCAATTCATTACAGCCCTAACCATATTTTTTCCATAATTCTCAAGATTTTCCTTGACAACTATACATATGTGCAGTATAATAATGTGCATCGTGGGCCATCCGTAATGAGGCGCAGTTGCAGGAGATTAAGCTCTTTATATGCAAAATGTTAACCGTGTCGGGTTCGGGGACCCGACACCACGAGGATCGGAGGCCTTTGTATGGTCAGGAAAATGGAATACGACCTATTCGCCGCCCAGAAGCGATGCCGCTGCGGCGAAAACCTGGTTTTCGACGGTGATCTCATGGTCTGCACGGGATGCTATAACGTATTCTGCCCCAGCTGCTTCAACTACGCTGTCACCGAGGGCGGCTGTTTTGCCTGCCCGGTCTGCGGCTGGAGCGCCTGCGCGTAAGCGAAGAGTCATCGCGAGGAGTCCCGCATCCGCCTTCAGCGGAGCAGGGACGACGTGGCGATCTCATCGCACAAGACCGGGCTTATTAGAATGCTATGAGATTGCTTCGTCATCCCATCCCTATGGGCTGGGTTTCCTCGCAATGACGGGGATTTGTTACCAACCAGGGATCACGCATGAAAATCGACTACTTATCCCGCTACGGCTTGCCGGAGCACCTTGTCAAACGCTGGGCGGCCGATGGCATGCGAACGCTCCTGCCGATCCAGGAATCATCGGTGACACGATTCGGAATTTTGGATGGCAGAAGCCTCGTCATCTGCGGCCCGGGGACCTCGGGCAAAACATTCTGCGGCGAGCTGGGGGCGCTCGCGCGGGTGTCGGCTCGCTCGCGCGCTGTTTTCCTGGAGCCCCTCAAGGCGGTCGCCGAGGAAAAATTCCGGACCTTTGTCACTCGATACTCGCCTCTCGGTGTCAAGACAGTCCTTTCGACACGCGACCACATCGCCAACGATCGCGATATCTTCCTGAAAAAGTTCGATATCGCGATTCTCATTTATGAGAAATTCAACTCGCTGACATCGAGCGACATTTCATTGATCAAAAACGCCTCCTGCTTCATCATCGATGAATTCCAGATGATCTCCGACCCCAAACGCGGCATCGAGCTGGAATTGGCTGTCATGAAGATCAGACGGGTCAATCCCGAGGCCCAGGTCATTATCCTCATGGGAAGCGGCTCGGCGCCCGATCAAGTCTCAAGCTGGCTGGGAATACCGGCCCTTAACGAGAGCCATCGGCCGGTGGAACTGCGCCTGGGAGTGCTCTGCGGCGATAAATACCATTTCAAGGAATTCAATCATAAGGCCGAGGGGGATGAGCAGTGGTTTCGACAATCGGCAGGCGTGGAGGTTGTTCCCTGCGAAACAGGCCATTTGTCAATCCGGGGCCTGGCTGCCATCAAGCATCTGGTCGATCAAAGCGAACAGGTGCTGGTCTTCACCCGCTCCAGGAATATCGCGATGGCGCTGGCGCACGAGCTGGCCTCGATACTGGAACTGGAATCGGCCGAGCGCGCCCTGGCGTCCCTGAAAGAATGCCCGCCCTCGATACAAAATGAGGGGCTGTCCCAGTGCCTTCGGCACGGGGTGGCGTTCCACCACGCCGATCTCGACGAATACCAGAGGCGGCTGGTCGAGCAGGGTTTCCGTGACGGTGAAATCAGGGTTCTGTCGTCGACCTCGACCCTGGCCTCGGGTGTCAATCTGCCGGCGCGAAACGTCTTTATCGAAACCATGAAATATTCGTCCGACAAGGCCGGCGAATCAGGCACGGTCGTGCCGCTTTCGGGTATCGATTTTCACCAGGCGGCGGGTCGGGCGGGACGGTTTGGCCAAAAACAATTGTTCGGCCGCGCCATCATGACCGCCGATACCCCATTCGAGGAGGAAATCCTCTGGGAAAAGTATGTCTATTCGCAATGCGAGGATCCCGCGCCGGGAATAGGTCGCGATGATATCCCCAGGCTAACCCTCCTGGCAATCGCCTGCGGTGCCGCAGCCGATCCCGACGAGGCCATCCGCGCCTGCAGCCGGACATATGCCGGGTTTCGCGGAGCGCTCAGCAGCGATATCGAGCGGTATGTCAACCAGGCGCTTGTTTCCCTGGAGAAGGCCGGGCTGATTAGAATCAAGAGCTGGGGCAGGATCGAAACGACCTCGGTCGGGCTGGCGGCCGGTTCTACCGGGTTGGGCGTGAAATCAACCTGCGAGGTTATAGAGCATATATCCCAGAAGGAGACGCCCACGATTTATGACTGGCTGACTGTGGCGGTCTGTTTGCCCGAGTGGCGAAACGAATGCGGCAAATACTCCCTCGAGATCCGCTCGCCCCAAATGCTGATGGCTCGAATTTACGAAATATTGGGGGAGGAGACGATCCATTCAGCTCCGATCCTTGGCCGCCTGATACAAAGTGCCGCCGATCCCAAGACACGCGGCGACCTGGCCTCCATTCTCTTCGCGCTGGAATGGCTCTCGGGCCGGCCAACCCATGAGATGGAGCAGTTTTTCGGCCGCGGCGCCGGCGGTCTCAAACGCGACTCCTCCACGCTGGCCTGGATTTTATCATCGATTGCGCGCCTGATACGGGCCGTCTCGTCCAGGCAAGATGATAACAACGCCGCTAATCTCGAGCGATTTGCCGAGATGATCCGTTGCGGTGTCGATCACAAACATCTGCCCCTGGCAAAGGCGCTCGATATCGACCGCGAGTTTATCTTGCGGCTTTATGAGATCGGTATCGACTCTGTTGAAAGTCTGATGGCCGCCGATACCGGCTCGCTGGCGGCCATTCTGCCGGGCACCGTTTATGAAAAGGTAATCCGTCGCCGCGAAAACCTCAGAGCCGGCCCGCCCGAAAGCGCGAATTCCGCCAATTCCGCCGCGAGACGTATCGTCTTCACCGGCAACAACGACAAGCTGAAGAGCGAGGTCGTCATCGACAACAAATCTGTCTGGCTCCAACCGCGGCAGTACGCTTACGTGCAAAAACTCTGGGCCGCGCATAACAGCGGGTCGCCCTGGGTCCCCAAGGAGGCGCTCGATATCAGCCCTTATCAGTCCAAATATATCAGCAAACTCAACAAGCAGTTGAAAGATGCCGGAGTCAGCCTGCGAATCGCCTCCAATGGCCGCGGCGGCTATGCGATAGAATTCCGATCGACCAATTGATATTTGCGGATTGTAGGGGCGTCCAATTGAACGCCCCAGAATTTTGGGCGGCAGACGCCCCCGTCTGCCCCTTGCAATGCAGGGTGATGTCAGGTCCTCAGACCTGACACGTAAAATATTCGCGGTCGGAGCGAGCTCCAACTCGCGATGAAGACCTAAATTGGCGTATGGCAATGCCTGAACTAATTAAATCAATAATGTTGTCATGCCGGGTCTCCGCACCCGACACTGTTCTCATATCAATTTGACATGCCCCGGCCTATTATATAACATACCCCCATGAAAGAGCGTAATTACGCTGACCTAAAAGCGTTCGCGGGCGAGCATGGCGCCGACCTCTTCGGCGTGGCCGAGACAGCTCGAATCGAGAAATATATCGATGATGAAATAAAATCCGAAACGGCAAGCCTGCCCTACGTGGTCAGTGTCGGAATCAGGTTGCAGAAATCAGTCTTGAATACGCTGGTCGACAGACCCAACCAGATATATAAAACTCACTACCGCCAGGTGAATGCCGCCCTGGATCAGCTGACACACCGCCTCGCGCGCCATATTCAAAATAAGGGGTTTGCCGCCATGCCGATCGCGGCCTCGTTTATTCTGGACTGGCAGAAGCAGAACGCCCATGTCTCGCATCGGCATGTGGCCCTGGCGGCCGGTATGGGGTTCCTGGGACGGAACAACCTGCTTGTCCATCTCCAATACGGGGCGGCCGTCAGGCTGTCATCGATATTCACCGATATGCCCTTAGCGGTCGACCAGCCGATTCCCAACGATTGCGGCGAGTGCCTGGCCTGCATGGCGGCCTGCCCCGCCGATGCTATCGACACGGACCATTTCGATTTCGATAAATGTTATGCCCAGATCAAGGAATTCTCGCGTCACGACAATTACAATCTCCTTATTTGCGGCCTCTGTGTGAAAGCGTGCCCGGAACGGGTCCAGAGCGACAGCGATGCCCGGTCGTGACAACTCGACTCTCCCGACGCCCAAGCCCAAGGTCCGGCCGGTCAAACTGATCGCCGGGGTTCTCTTCCAGCGCAATATCGCCCTGCCTCATGTCGAAACTTGTCTCATTGATGCTTTCGGGCCGATCGATTCTATGTCGCCGACATTCGATTTCACATTCACCGATTACTACCTCTCGGAGATGGGCAGCAATCTCAAAAAGCGCTTCTATTCATTCGAACGACTCGTTTCGCCCGATACCCTGGCCGATATCAAGCATGCCACTATCGCAATCGAGGCCGGTTTCGCCGGGCCGGATGGCCGCACAGTCAATGTCGATCCCGGGTATCTGGAGGAATCGAAACTGGTCCTGGCCTCGACCAAGAACTTCTCGCATCGCATCTATCTTCGAGATAACATCTGGGCCGAGGTCACCATGCGTTACATGCGTGGCAAATTCGTCACCCACGACTGGACCTATCCCGACTATTCCCAACCCCTGGCGATAGACTTTCTCTGCCGTGTCAGGGAAATATACAGAAAGCAACTGGCGTTCTTCGACGCCGTGGAGTGATTTGACAGCCAATCTGGAACCCTGAACCTGACGTCCGAATCCTGTTGACAACCGCAATCAGTATCGCCATATTAACTCCGTGAGATACTGGTCCAAAAAGCTCTATGACCACTGATCCCTCGAACTAAGCGGGATTGGTATCCCGTTATAGCCCGTTATATGTATTTATAAATCAATGATTTAAGATGACTAATTAATTCGAAAAGCGCAAATATGGAGCTTCGAGGCATTTATGGATAGAAAACGGATCATCATCATGGGAGCCGCCGGACGAGACTTCCATAATTTCAACCTGCTCTACCGCAACCGGAAAGAATATGAGGTCGTGGCCTTCACCGCCACCCAGATACCCGATATCGACGACCGCAAATACCCGGCCCGCCTGGCCGGCAAACTCTACCCCCGGGGAATCCCCATCTACCCCGAACACGAGATCTACTCGCTGATAGCCGGAAAAAAGATAGATGAGGTCGTATTTTCCTACTCCGATGTCAGCTACAGCTATGTCATGTCCAAAGCCTCCTCGATCAACGCCTGCGGGGCGCATTTCAAGCTGGTCGGCGGTTTCCCCACGATGCTCAAGTCAACCAAGCCTGTTATCGCAGTCTGCGCTGTCAGAACCGGAAGCGGCAAATCGCAGACCACGCGCAAGGTCTGTGAAATACTGAAAGATATGGGCCTGAAAGCTGCCGTCGTCCGTCACCCCATGCCGTACGGCGATCTCACCAAACAGATTTGCCAGCGTTTCGCAAGCCTCAAGGACTTGGACCGCCACGACTGCACAATCGAGGAGCGCGAGGAATACGAGCCTCATATCATGCGTGGCCAGGTGGTCTATGCCGGAGTCGATTACGAGGTTATCCTGCGCAACGCCGAGAAAGAGGCCGACGTGGTCGTTTGGGATGGCGGCAACAATGATTTGCCATTCTTCATGCCGGACCTGCATATCACGATAGTCGACCCCCATCGCCCCGGCCACGAGAGAGGGTATTACCCCGGCGAAACAAATCTGCTTTTGGCCGACGTTGTCGTGGTCAACAAGATCGACACCGCCCCCTTCGAGGGTATCGAGGCCGTGCGGGCCTCTATCAAACAGCTTAACCCCGCCGCCATTGTGGTCGATGCCGCCTCGCCGATCCATGTCGATAATCCCAATCTGATCCGCGATAGGCGCGTCTTAGTTGTAGAGGATGGCCCCACACTCACGCATGGTGAAATGGCCTATGGTGCCGGTGTCGTGGCGGCGCAGAAATACGGCGCCAGAGAGTTGGTCGATCCCCGCCCGTATACCGTCGCCTCGATCACCGAAACTTTTAAAAAATACCCTGCTATCGGCACGCTTCTACCGGCCATGGGTTATGGCAAGAAACAGATCAAGGATCTCGAGACAACGATTAACCGCGCAAAATGTGACGCTGTCATTATCGCGACCCCGATTGACCTGAACCGCATCATCAAGATCAACAAGCCGACTGTCAGGGTGGGGTACGACCTGCAGGAAATCGGGATTCCCAACTTATCCGACGTGCTCGGCGAGTTCTTCGGCGGCGCCGAGGAATCCGCGAAGCCGCGCCGGAAAAAGGCGACACGAAGGAAAAGCCCTCGTAAAATGGCCAGGGCCTGAGATGCTCGGAAGATTCAAACGGGTGGTTTGGTGATGGTGAAACGAAATACTAAGAGCGCCCGGAACGGGTCCGCCGGGACGAAAAAGGCAGTCGTGGCATTGGGTGGAAACGCCATATCGATGCGCGACCGCCCCGATACGATACCGAATCAATTCGATAATACCTACGAGAGCCTGGACTCGATAATCGAATTGATCAGGCACGGATATAAGCTGGCCATAACGCACGGCAACGGCCCGCAGGTCGGAAACGCCCTCTTGCGCGTCGAGCTTTCCAAGGGGAAAGCGCCGATCCTGCCGCTCTTTATCTGCGTGGCCGATCTCCAGGGCGGCATGGGATACATGATCGAACAAACGCTTCAGAATCGCCTGCGGGAGAAAGGGACCAGGCGCAACGTAACCACCCTGGTGACTCAGGTGGTGGTCGACCAGAACGATCCCGATTTCGCCGATCCGACCAAGTTTGTCGGCCAATTCTACCGCAAAGATATCGCCCATAGGATAGCCGGCGAGATGGGATGGCAAAAAATCAAGCCTTTCCCCGGCGATAAACTCGGCCGCTGGCGACGAGTGGTGGCCTCACCCCAGCCGATGGAAATAGTCGAAAGCCGGGTCATCAAGCAACTGGTCGAGGAGGGAGTGATCGTTATCGCGGCCGGCGGCGGGGGAATTCCTGTTATCCGCAAGGATGATAAGCTTGTCGGGGTCGACGCCGTTATCGACAAGGACCGCGCGGCGGCCGTCCTGGCCCGCGAAATCGAGGCCGAGCTTCTCATCATCCTGACCGACATCGACCGTGTCGCGATCAACTTCGGCACTCCGCAACAGAAATGGCTCAGCCAGGTGCCCCTGATGAAGTTGATCGAATATTACAATGACGGCCAGTTCCCGGCCGGCTCGATGGGTCCCAAGGTCGAGGCCGCCATCAGTTTCCTCCAAAATGGCGGGAAACAGGTGATAATTACCTCAATTGAGAAGGGATTCGAGGCTGTCCGCGGCAAAGCCGGAACAAGGATAGTGAAATAGGGTGCTTGGAATAATTCTCAGGCGCAATTTGTCTAACTCATTAGCTTATATCTAATTATATTATGTTGTTCATTATATAACTTTGTTCAATAATATTGAACAAGATAAGATAATGAAATAATTATTGACTTTTGTTCGTTAATTATATATGTTCAATATTATTGAACAACCGATAATAATGAACGAGGCCCTAAAATGAATGACAAAGAACAAGAAATATTAAGGCAAGCCATCGCTGCTTTTGAGATCGCCACGCAAACCCGAATTAAATTTATTTTTCCTAAAATCGATCATCATCCATCGCCGGAGGCCCCACTAAAGCGAGCCGATGCGGTAATAAAGATGAAGATAGCGGGGGAGGAAAAAAAATATATCGTAAAAGTCAAGACCACTATCACGCCGGCAATCTTGGGGAATCTCATTATTCAAAGGCCCGCAAATCAGCTTCGCGCGAACCCGAGAAAATGGCTATTGGTCGCGCGATACATTCCCCGTCAATATGCCAGGATATTGACGGAAAAGGGGATTCCATTTATTGACACTGCGGGCAATGCCTATATAAATGAGCCGCCGATTCACATCGACATACAAGGGAAACGGCCGGAAGGCATGGAATGGCCGAAACTGGCGGAAAAAGGCATATTGAGGCAAGCCGGCCTTCGTGTGGTTTATGCGCTAATATGCAAGAATGAATTAGTTAACGCTACATTTCGAGAGATAGCGGAAGCGGCCGAAGCCGCTTTAGGGACGGTCGATCGCGTTTTCAAAGATTTGAAAAAACGAAATTTCATCGTACAGATAGATGATCGTGGCCGAAGGCTGATAGACAAAAGGGAACTGATAAACTGGTGGGTTAAAGAATATGCCGATAAGTTACGCCCCAAGCTCCTATTGGGGAGATTTGAAACCGATGATTATGAAAGATTTCAACTAACAGATGTAACAAGATTCAATGCCAGGTGGGGCGGTGAGACGGCCGCTGGAATAATGACGAATTATCTAAGGTCAGAAGTTTTTACCATATATGCCCGCAGGCCAATTAATGATCTCATCTTGAAATTAAGACTTCGAAACCGGCCTGCAGGAAAGATAGAAATTCGTCAGCGTTTTTGGAATTTTGAAGACGGCAGGCAAAGCAAAGGATTGGTTCACCCAATATTGGTATATGCTGATCTTTTAGCGACAGCTGATCCACGAAATATTGAAACGGCCAAGATAATTTATGACGCCATTATCGCAATGGAAAATTGACGCGGCGCGCTTGGCCGCCGTCGCCGATTTTGACCAAATCGCCGGGACAATGGATTTACCCTATTTCTTAATCGGCGCAACGGCCCGCGATATTATCTATAATGCCATGAGAGTTCCCAGTCCCCGAATGACGCAAGATATTGACCTGGCAGTATCGATTTCCGATTGGGATACTTATGATAAGCTGTCCTCCTCGATGCTTGCAAGCGGTAAATTCGGCAAAAACAAGACCCCTCGGCACAGGCACTTTCATTTGACAACAAATATTCCGATAGACATTTTGCCTTTCGGATCAATAGATGGGGGCGACTTCACTATTCACTGGCCCGATCCAGACCATACGAGTATGTCGACTCTTGGCTTTGAAGAGGCTTTTAAAAGCGCAATCGAAACGCAGATTTCGATAAATCCCAATGTTACAATCAAGGTTTCTTCTGCCCCCGGACTTGCCATAATGAAATTAATCGCCTGGAGTGATAATAGTACAGGGCGTGCCAGACATGCCCTGGACCTTCTGCATTTGATTCGAAATTACCTCGATCCTGTCAATGAGCTTCGATTATATGATGAACATTCAGACCTTATGGAAATTGACGACTTCGATTTTGAATGTGCGGGTGCGCGGTTAATGGGTCGAGATATTGCATCCTTGGCGAGCCCGCAAGTTCTAACTAGAATTAATGATATCTTAACCGGAGAAACTCAAGACGAGTGTGATTTCAAATTGCTAATTGACATGGCCGGTCATCCTGTCGAAAGCGAGTACCGCCATGATGAAATATTAAAGCTGCTGAGAAGCCTGAGAGACGGCGTTCGCGACGCCAGGAAGTCGCGCAGCGAAAAGTCCTGATTCCCGGTATTTTGTCCAAATTCCC
>MEWP01000006.1:0-5970 GCA_001775395.1 candidate division Zixibacteria bacterium RBG_16_53_22
CTCCTTGGGTTTATCCCATTGCAGAGCGGAAATATAAGCACGGGAGATTTTATGGCTAATGCCAGGATTTCCGACACCATGATGGAAGAGCTCCGCAAAATGCGGCCGGAAGAGATTTATCAAACGCTGAGTTTCATGATTACCCAGCTTCCCGACCCCGGGCCCAACGATTTTGCAGAAACCCTGGCCGAGGCCGTTGCCGCAGGTTTGTTGACGCGCGCGCAGATTGAGAAATTCGAGAAAGAGATGTAGACATCGACAGGGTTGTATTCGGAATTGTGCAAGCTCGCGTTGGCGGACCTGGTTACTATGGTGCGCCCCGCCTGTGGATCGAATAAGACACTTGAAGAAGAGGAAAAAGCATGCTCATCTCACTTCTGGCAGCGAACCTGGTGGTGGCATTTGTCATGAGTTTCATCGTGGCCGCCGTTTTCCGGAAACCGATCTCGCGGATACTTCAGCGCCTGATAGGCGATGATATTTACGAGGCCTGGGTCAAGTATATGATATTCGCCATTTATATAGTCGGTATATCGGGCGGGATCCGGGTCTGGGCGATCGAAAAATATCTCAATCCCGATCCCGAGGGCGCAGTTCTTGTACTTACGCAGGAACGCTGGCTTTTGGAAATTTATCAGACGGTCATAGGCTCGCTGCAGAGCAACGTCTGGATGCTCCTTGTCTTTTTCATTTTCGCCCTGATGGCTTATGTCATAGTCAAGGGGTTCGAGATGAAATCGAAAAAGATTGAATAGGGAAGCAGGCCCGGCATACATTATGACGAGACGTGTTTCGGGAATCACAGTTCCCGAAACACCGGCAACACCGTCACAGGGGACGAGTCTCGAGGAGACCTTGCTTATGAAAAGGCAATAATCGACCGCGCTGGTCCATTAAATCCATGATATGAAAGATTTTTCTTGACAAGAAATATAGGTAATTTATATTAATGTGGTTGTGGTTAAGATAAGATTGTGAAGCATTTCACAATCTACCCCCGAATCTGGTTGTGGTGTGGTGATTGGGATTTGTTATGGGTGGTAAGGCCCGCTCGCGAGAGCGGGCCTTCTTTTTTGATGATCATGGCCGACGCATTCATTTTGACATCTCGACGTGGAGGGCGTCGGCGAATTCCTCGATAATTGTGTCAGGTATATCGGAAAAGTAATTTATCATGACCAGCAGAGGCCCCTGCTGAAAAATCAACTGGCCGGGGGCGATGATTCCCTTGTCTCCGATGTCGACCCGCTTTTCATGGCCCGTGAGATACGGGGCATAGATGTTATCGGCGCCGGAAGCTGCGGAGAATAGATATATTTCAGTGGTCAGCTCGCCGTGGGTGCCGGCGTAATCGACGACCGCTATCTTCGTGAATCCCCGGGCCAGGAAAATCTCGGCGGCGCCATCGTTATACTGCCAGAGATTTTCGCGGTCATATTCCCGAATATCGCCGGTGCGGTTGAAAGCCCCGATATGCTCTTTCAAGTAATCAGGCGGATTCAGGTCGGGTCCGGGTCGCCGCCGACAACCTGTGTTAGCTGCGATCAACAATACGGCTGTGGCGAATATATATGTCGGCGCTGCTTTCATATATCTCTCGATTTCATCTGTTACGCAGGTTTTCATTCAGGGCGCGGGCGACTGCCGTCAGCTCGATTTCCGCGGCCGGTGGATGGTACGAATATATTTGAATCAGCCGATTCCGATCATGATACATCAGGTGTCCCTCGTAAATGAAACTATCACGTCCAAACCCGATAGCCGGCGCGCCGGGCATTTCATTGCGCTCATAATTTTCCGCGGCGAGCCTTGAAGAGGAATAGACATAAATTTCGATTGTTATTTCGACGCTGTCTTTCGCATAATCGGCGGCATACATTGTTTCATGGGCCAGCTTTTTCATTTCAGCGGGTAATTCATAATCATCGGGAATTAGATGACGCAGAGGAACGATCCTGACCGGCTCCTGGCGTTTGAATCCCGCGATATCGAGCATCAAGGCCGAGGCGATATCCCCGGAGCCACCGGACTCCCCGGGTCGGCCGCAAAACGGCAGATGCAAAATCGCGGATAGGACAACGATCGATGGAAGCCATGTCATCCTATCTCCTTTTTCAGCAATAGCGCTTTGCGCGGGTCGCGACTTTCGCCGGCCGAGGTTATATAGATTCCTGTCCTGGCGGCCACCGGGCAGACTTTCTCGCAGGCGCCGCAGCCGGTGCATTTGTCGGGGTCGACATGAGGGAGTTTCAGAATCGCGGCATGGCCGTTGCGATCTTTGACCTCGACCTCTTCCAACCAGATTGCCTTGGGTGATGTCGGGCACCACTCCTCGCAAACGATACATGTCGTGCCCATGGCCCAGGGGAGGCATCGCCCCTTGTCAAAAAACGCTGTCCCGATTCTGTTGGGCGGGGTATCGGTGTCGCCGATTTTGGCTTTGATATCAAGCGGCAGGATGGCGCCGGTGGGACAGGCGTGGCCGCATATAACACAAGTGTGCTCGCAATAACCGATCCGCGGAATAAGCACAGGAGTGAAGATACCCTCCCAGCCGGTTTCGAGCCCGGCTGGATGGAGCGCGTTATTGGGGCAAATTTTCATGCACTGGCCGCACCGGACACATCGGGCCAGGAAGTCCTCCTCGATTAGCGAGCCCGGCGGACGGATAAACGAACTATCGCGGACAAACTGGTCGCCGGAACGAAAAATCGGGTAGGCAGCCAAGCCGATGGCGCCGGCCAGAACTGAGCGCCGGGTGACAAGGTCCGGCCTGGGCGTGTAGACCGCGCGGTCAGGTCCCTGGAAACGAAACGAAATAACATTCTCGGGACAGGACGCAAGGCAATTCAGGCAGAGATGGCACTCGGTTCGGCGATGGGGCACGCTGCCCTGGGGTTCGTCGGCGCCCTGGCAGTTGGCCAGGCATTTATTGCAGTCATTGCAGACGGCATGATTCTTATGCAAGCCAAAAATCGAATATCGACTCAGAAGCCCCATCAGGGCCCCGAGAGGACAGAGCGCCCGGCACCAGAATCGGGTGATGAAGCGATTGGCGAGAAGGATTAAGATAAATATCAAGGCCAGCCAGAATACGCCTTGAAAATGCGGCTGTTTCAGATAGATGAAGATGCCATTGCCGAGCGCGAAGATTCCTTTGCCAATAAGGGCGATTATCCCGATCGATGAGCCGGACAGCCATCCGCCTATATCGGAAATCGCCATATTGAATGCCGGGATAATTACCATGCCGATCGATCGAGCCGCGATCATTATGGGATCGAACAGGCCAACCTGTAACGATCCCAGAAGGGCCATTCCAATTAAGCCGATCAAAAGATAATATTTCCACGTCTGGAATCTATGATAACGATTGCGATCTATGAGTTTTCCGGTGACCTGGCCGGGCGTATCGTCGACAGAATCGGCATTCGACTTGCGGAATCGTCTCAAGAATCCTCTTCCGGCCCCCTTCCTGTCAAACGATTTTCGCGAGCAGAGTTGATTCAATGTCCCCAGCGGGCAAATCCAGCCGCAGAAGATGCGTCCGAAAAATATCGTCGCGATTGCGATGATGAGCCCGAGCGCCAGCCCGCCATAAAGCAGGCGTGATGACAGTCCGGCGGCAATCCCGGTCAGGGGATCGAGCTGGAAGAAGAATTTCAGGATTGGCGGCGGCAGGATGGCATCATCGGGAGTTTTCGCCGAGGTGAACGCAAACTCGGTGATATATAACAGTATGATGAATATCAAGAAGAAGAGAGCTTGTGACACCCTGCGGAGTTTGCGCCAGGATCGACTCGAGGAGGCCGGAAAAGCGCCGGAGGTCATGCGAGCTCTTTTTCGACCATCGTGAAGCCAGTTGATTTACCCAATCCGCGCTTCTCGGCCTCGAGAATGTATTCGAAATCAGATGGCTTCAGGCTGAGGAATCTGGCGCCGAAAGAATCGGCGGCTACCTGGTCGGTCGTAGCCGCGACAATGTCGTGTACCATGACATCGTCAAGACTTCCGCCGACAGGGCCATTGCGGAACAGGACCCGGGTGATATCGACAACGGTAAGGGTCGGCCGGAAAAATGAGGCCAGGTCGGCGATCGAGGTGTCAATTTGCTGATGTAGCCTATTCCTTGGCCCGCCGAGGACGCCGTACCAGTTCTTCATGGCGCCGGTGCCCCGGCAGAGGCCATGATGCTTGATAACGGGAATATTAATCAGCTTGTCGCATTCCAGGAACGGCCGCAGGACGGGCCAGGCGCCGAGAATTTCACCTCCCAGATCGGCGCGGATAAAATTATTCTCGGATGGTAGAACTATCTCGGCATCCGTGCCCTCCAGGGCGGCCTCGATGCCGGAGCGCTGGAAACATCGCCTGGTCTCGTTGCAGGAAACATCGGCGACTACCACCTTCCTGGCGCCGGCCGCGAAACAGAGCCGGGCCATGGCGGCCACCAGTGTCGGGTTGGTATTCGCGCCCTGCGCCGATGTGCGGTCCCATCCGACATTGGGCTTGATAGTGACGATATCGCCTTTCGAGATGAAACGGCCGATACCGCCGGCCAGGGCAACCGCCTCGGCCACAGCCCTGGCGTGATCGGCGGATTTGACCGCGACAAGGTCAGGGTAGGCGTTATCGGACTTGACAACATGGGCGCCGGAAAGGTTTTTCGCCGGAGGATTGAATGGGGAATATTCGCCGAGCGAGAGAGCGTATTCGGCGCCGCCCAGGATCGCTCCCAGGAGCGCGGCCTTGCCGCCGAGCTTGAGAAATTCGCGGCGCTTGATCTTATCATCGCTCATACCATCACCCGCGGGAATATGATACAAACTCGCGGGCTTGGCAAGCGGGGATTGACTATAAGCGATCGAGAGAAAGTCGAAATGGCTCTATATTTCCGGGGGCTTGACTCCCAAGATGCGCAGGTACTGATTGATTTGCGAGCGGTGATGGATATCATGCTCGAGGAGATGGCTGAATATCCAAAAACCGGTAAAGGTATGTGTCCTGGTGCGGCCGGAATATTGATAACTCTTGGTCAGGACTTTCGGGTCAGATGAAAAGAACCGCTCCATCCGTTCCCAGTGGGCCTCCATATAATTGGCGATATCGGCCTTGGAGAGCGTGGCCGAGCGAGCCGACGGCACCAGCTCCCTGGCCTTCTGCTTGTTCATGACTTCATCGTACCACCAGTCGGAGCATTCGGAAATATGCAGGAAGATATTTCCCAGGTTGATCATGTTCTCGGCCGGGGCCCAATCGAGGTTATCCTCGGGGGCGCGCTTGAGCGCCTTGGTGAGCGATGGCTTGATGTCGTCGCGCCAGAGTTTGATCTGGCAGACCAATAGGGGGTTGCCGTCTGAGAGCATAGCGCCTCCATGATGATTTATCTATGTTGCATATCGAATATTCTCAAAGAAAAATATATTAACTCCGAGGCCGTGTCAAGATTATCTCAAAGAGAGTCTTCACGTACATGCATGCAGGTGGAATTTTGATCAGCCAATAGTGGAAGGATTAGCAATTTTCGGGCTTCAGAAGGTGTCATGGGGTTATTTTATATCTTTCGTTTTTGCGCTGCGAGGGGCTCGCAAAGGCCCCCAATAAACAAAAGCCGGCCACGAAATTAAAATCCAGATTCCGTCCACAGCGGGCAACACGTTGTCAAGCCGTGTCGCTCGCGACAACTTCTGAAGCCGGGAAAGTCAATTTAAGATCATACGATCTTGACTGCTATATCACCGGCCCGCTCTGCCAATCTTTGACATAAGTGAGGAGCCGCTGTTCGCCATCGAGGCTCTTTTTCTCGGTCAGATCCTGGGTGACCTCGAGTGTGCCCAGGTACTTGCCATCCTTGGCGCGCACGGCGAAATATTCGATATGGATGAACCTGCCGCCCAGGTTGATCCAGAACGGCGCCCGGTCCTCGCCGTCGGAGCGGAAATCGTCGAGTATCCGCTGGACAATCCAGGC
>MEWP01000006.1:5978-7544 GCA_001775395.1 candidate division Zixibacteria bacterium RBG_16_53_22
GGGGATGGCAGAGTTGCACCTTTCGTCCGAGGACCGCCCGGTTGCGTTCGAAAATACGCTCGCGGCCGGCCGTGAAATAGCGCACGGTATCATCGGCGTCGACAAATGTCAGATCAAAGGGAAGCGTGTTCAGTATGCCCTCGAGTTCGGCGGCCGTGAGACTTCCGGTGGGAAGGTGGATGCGGCCGGAGTCGGCCCGCGTCTCGGATTGCGGCTCGACACCTTCCGGCTTCCACTCGATTTTGGGATCGTAGAGGCAGAATCCGACTTCCAGGCTCTGGGAGTAGACCTGGTACCATTCCTGGTTGGTGAGGGTGTCCATGCACATGGGGAAGAGGATATTCTCCTCTTTGAGTATCATATCCTCGATCGAGGTGATCGCCGCTCTGATTTTTTGAGTCGCGGCCTCGAGGATTTTGTTGTCTGAATCAGGCATGTTGGCGAGGGCCTCGACGGCCTGGCCTAACAGCCTGCGGGTTTCATCGTGCTTGCCCCACATGACCTTGGGCGGGCCGGTGATACCATGTTGTTCCAGGAAGGGGAAGACGAGGTATTCCTTGCGCCTGTAATGCTTGTCGATATCCGAGAGGCTATTCAGTCGTGTCCGGATTTTCATGACCAATGTTCTCAGCGCATCGGGGTCAGTGGTTTCGCTTATCGCACTTATCAGATCTTTGAGGGAGGTTGTTTCCATCATGAGCGCTCGGTTTTCCTCGATAAAAGTATGCACCGGATGGCCGGGAGGGGCTTGTTTGGCGGCCGAGAGGTCGATCCGGCCTTTCAGCGCGGCAGCGTGGATATCGCACATTTTGAGCATCTCGGTGAACGGCATCCCCTCGTCGAGGAGCTCCTGTTCGACCTGGACCACGGTTTCGTACGGCACCTCGCCCATGACACGGGCCATCTGCTGGCGGACCATCTCGGGAGCCTCGCCCTTGTTCAAATGATGCATCATGCTTTTCAGCAACTCTTTGCGTTTGTCGGAATTATCGATAAGCTCGCTCATGAAAGTTATCTCCTTGTATTCATTTCATTTTCATAGTTCGTGGAAGAAGTATATATGGCGTGTCTTAATAGTAGATTGACTTGAGTCAATGTGGCGAGAAAATTAGTAGAGTATTTTGAGAGGGCCGAAACAACACGCGCCCAGCAGGACTTGAACCCGCAACCCTCTGATCCGAAGTCAGATGCTCTCCAATAGAAACCTATCTTATTGGAGGTCACTATGTTACCGAAAGTGAGAGCCTTTGACTTGAAGGAAATCTTCCTTCAGGACTGCAAGTACAGAAACCTGTCTCCCGCCACCCTCAAGGACTACAATTGGTTCTTGACTGACCTGGCGAAGAACCTTGGCGAGCTATCCCGGCTTACAAAGCAGGACCTCAAAGCCTTCGTGCTGAAAAAGCTCGAAGAGAAACAATCCCCAGCCTCTGTCAATCACTACATCAGGGCGCTGAAGGCCTTATTCTCATTCCTGCATAAGGAAGGTCATATTGAATCAAACGTCATGGCCGGGCTATCGCTGATATCGATGCCGGAGAAGCTCAAGCCCGTTTTGGAGCCTGC
>MEWP01000007.1 GCA_001775395.1 candidate division Zixibacteria bacterium RBG_16_53_22
CTCAAAGCCGAATATAAGGACCTGACTCTCCTGGGCCGAAAAGCCAGGCCCGGCAAAAAGCTCGAGGCCTTTCCCAACCGCGCTACCGGACGATATTACCTGGTGACGCTCGAGGCCGGCGAGTTCACCTGTGTCTGCCCGATCACCGGCCAGCCCGATTTCGCCGATATCCGCGTGGAATATGTGCCCGACAGGAAAATTGTCGAATCGAAATCGTTCAAGCTGTATCTCTGGTCATACCGCAACGAGGGGACATTTCACGAGCACGTGGTGAATAAGATACTGGATGATTTCGTCAAGGCGGTCAACCCCCACTGGTGTCGGGTGACAGGCAGGTTCAACGTTCGTGGCGGTATCGGCATCACGGTTGAGGCCGAGCATGTCAAAACGCCGAAGGCCAGGGCGGCGGTTAAAATGTAGCGCCGTCGAAGGCGGGATTGATTATCCCGTCCTTTAATTTGGCCGTGTCGCCCGGTTTACGACTTGACAACCATTTCTTTGGCTGTATCTTTTAATTTCAATGTTAAAGGCCCTGCTCATATCGATGAGGCCCAGTCATTGGGTCAAGAACCTCATCATCTTCGCGGCCCTCATTTTCGCGCGCGAATATTCCGACACTGAAAAAATCGGCCTGACACTTCTGACCTTTGCCGCTTTCTGCCTGGCGACCTCGGCCGTATATTTGTTCAACGATGTCATAGATCGCGACAACGATAAGAAGCACCCTCTCAAGAGCCGGCGTCCGATCGCCTCGGGGAAATTGCCGGTACCCCTGGCGGTGGCGGCGTCGTTCTTCCTGATCCTGTGCGCGGTGGTCCTGTCGATTTTTGTCAATATCGACACTCTCCTGGCCCTGGCATGTTACGCGATCATAAATATCGGATATTCGATTGTCCTCAAACATGTAGTCATAATCGATGTCATGACGATTGCGGCCGGTTTCGTCCTGCGGGCGGTCGCCGGAGGACTGGCCATACAGGTTCCGATATCGCCCTGGCTTCTGGTCTGCACCACGCTGTTGGCGCTGTTTCTGGGATTCGGCAAGCGACGGCAGGAGCTGTCGCTTTTGACCAACGATGCCGTCAGCCACCGACGCTCGCTCGAATATTACTCGGTGCCGTTTCTGGATCAGATGATTTCGGTCGTGACAGCGTCAACCGTGGTGGCTTACGCTTTCTATACGCTTTCGCCCGAGGTCGTGGAGCATTTCGGGACCAAGTGGCTTTCGCTGACAATTCCTTTCGTGCTGTATGGAATCTTCCGCTATCTTTTCCTGATCTTCAAAAAGGATCAGGGAGGCAGCCCGACGAAACTTTTGCTGACCGACCCGCCGTTATTAATCTGCATTCTTCTGTGGCTGATGGCGGTGATATTGGTATTTAATTTTACTTAAATCGGGGATTCAATGGATTCCAACAATAAATCGGTCGTGGCGATACTTCAGACCAAGCCGCACAATGTAGTCCAGGATTATATAACGCTGGGCGCGCTGGCGGGCCTGGAGACGGCGCTCGATAAATCGGCGCCCACGATTCTCAAAGACAATATCTCCTGGCATCTGCCCTTTCCGGCGGCCAACACTGTCCCCTGGCAACTCGAGGGCGCCATTCGGGCATTGCAGGGTTCCGGCTATTGCGACCTGGTGGCGGTTCACAACAACACGGTCGTTACGAATCCTTATCTCGGCGGCAAGCTCTTGAAATTAAAGAAGGTTTACGAGAAATATAATATCGTCGAAAGATATAACAACGATCCCAAAGACCTCAAGTGGATAGAGTATCAGCCCCAGGCCGAGTTGCTGGTCCTGGATAAAATTTACGGCAACGGCATCAGAATTCCCGAGTTTTTCAAAGGCAAGAACATTGTGCATCTCCCGACCATGAAAACCCATATCTATACCACCACCACCGGCGCCATGAAGAACGCATTCGGAGGGCTGCTTGGCACCAAGCGGCATTACACCCATTCCGAGATTCACAAGACGCTGGTCGACCTGCTGGCGATTCAAAAAGAATTGCACCCCGGCATATTCGCCTTCATGGATGGCACCACGGCCGGTTCGGGGCCGGGGCCGCGAACCATGACCCCGCATATCGAGGGGTTGATCCTGGCATCATCCGATCAGGTGGCTATCGACGCCGTGGCGGCGAAGATGATGGGGTTCGATCCGATGAGTATCCATTTTATCCGGATGGCGCACGAGCGCGGCCTGGGACATGGACGGATCGAGGAAATCGAAATCAAGGGATACGACATCGACCGCATCGATTTCGGTTTCAAGGTGGGCGACAACCTGGCCTCGATGGTTGGCGACGTTTTTTGGTTTTCGCCGCTCAAGATTTTGCAGCGGCTTCTGTTCCATACCCCGCTGGTTTACATATTCGTGTTCGGCTCGGCCTTCTATCACGACCAGGTCTGGTACCGTTTCAAGGGCCGCAGAATTTTCAAACAATGGCTGCAAACGACCGAGTGGGGCAAGCTGTTTGGGGAGTATTAGGCCGCTTCAAGATACAGAGTCATATCAAATTTCAAGCGGGGAATCGACCTATTGGATCCCTGCTTAAGATTGATGACAAGCCGGCAGTTTCCCCGGGTGGCGCCAGGTCTTTAGACCTGACGCACTAAACTTATCGCAGAAGGCGTCAGGAGTAACTCCTGACGCCACCGCGTGTGTCTATTATCGGGGGCAGGATATTTTTAACGAGGTAACCGATGATTGTGATCCTGATGATTATTGTCGTGGCCCTGAATGTCTGCGGGCACGTGTTCCTGAAGGTGGGCATGAACCAGGTAGGGCAGGTCGGCTCGAAACCATTCCTCCAGTTCGCGCTTTCGGCGCTCTCCAATCCATTTGTTATCCTGGGTCTGGCCGGTTATGTATCGTCGGTGACCGGATATATCGTCGTCTTGTCCAGGACAAGCCTCTCGGTGGCCTATCCCGTCTTGATGTCGAGCGGGTACGCGCTGGTGGTGCTCATTTCGTTTCTCTGGCTGCGGGAGCCGTTTTCGGCTCTCAAATGGGTCGGCATCGCGGCGATATTCGCCGGCGTCGTGCTGATCGGTATCAAAGGCTAAAAACATCCCATTTAGCTAATGTCGACAGGCCAGACTCTTATGGCCTTTTATTCTCCAGCTTCTGATTCGAGCAAAAAATATTTATCATAAATATGAAACTGCTCCTTTCATTTTTCGTATTGTAATGTGAAGTTAAGATATTTTCCGGCGACCGATAGTCAGGACCCCAGAACGAATAAGGCATAGCGACTATCGCAGGCGGTGACGTATGACGTGCGCTTGGTTATGGTCTATTCCGGACAGAAGTTTCACCAATCTGTTTCATATCGGGAGGTTTAAAATGAAGAAGGCGATAGTGATTTTTTCGGTGGCAACCATGATCCTGGCGGGCACATGTTTCGCCGGTGATCTTCCCAAGACCCAGGTTTCACAAATCCTCGAAAATAAAATGTCGTTAGGCCTCAGCCAATCGCAGGTCAAGAAGCTCGAGGTGGTGGAACGCACCGTCCAGCAGAAGATGCTGGAGGCCAGGGCCCAGGCCGATATCAGGATGGCCGAGATCGAGAAGTTCACCTCGGACTGGAACAACATGAACGGCGTGGCCGTGCTGGGACTGGTCAAGGAGTATTTCAAATTCATGACCGATATCAAGACGGCCGAGGTCGAGGCCATTATTCGGGCGCGCGAGGTCCTCGATTCCAACCAACTGCTCAAGTACCAGCAATTGGTTTCGATTCAATCGTTGATGGTCAAGATGGAAAGGGAGCTGGCTGCAAGGTAATCCTTTTCGCATTTCGCTCCTGCGAAACGAGGCCCCCGCATGATAATCTCCTGCGCGGGGGCCTTGTGTTTTTTGTGATATTGCAGAGCCTCTCACTGTCCAGACCACCCCGCACAAGGGCAGGGGCATGCAGGGGGTCTTGATCTACAGGTTCTTGAGTTGGGTGGCATGCTCTCCGCGTCACGGACGCGGTGAGGGCCAATGATAAGCCGCGGCACACGGGGACGTGCGCCACGCACATCGAGGACTAAAGGCATAGCGTTGGGTGGCATGCTCTCCGCGTCACGGACGCGGTGAGCATGTATTCTTTCCCTTAATCAGGTATCGATATCTTTCTGCTGATGATAAGCTCGATATCGCCGGGCAAGCGGAGCGGCTCTTTCGATTTGGTAAAGAAGGCCAGGCCCTTGTAGCTGGTCAGATATTTGTGGCTCGACCAGAGGCTTTTGGGCGAATAAACCACAACCGGCATCTGCATACCCTCGACCATATTCAGAAAATCCTTGTTTTCGATTTGCACCAGCACGCCCGAGGCTTTGATGGCATTCATCCTGGCGGCGTAAGCGGCGGCAGCGCCGGCGGCGGCTCCATTTGACATGGCCAACTCCTTTTTCAATGAATATACCGCCTATCGAGTGGAAAATTCAAATGGTTTAGGGTAAGTAATAAGAGGGTTTTTCGGGTGTGCGACCTGACGGAACTTGAATTTGGGCACGCGACAAGTGCTCCCACTTGACATTCCCCCTTGATATCCGTAATTTCCTCCGATTATGGATTGCGAGGCCTCAACTATGCTTGGCCTTTAGAGAGGTGTATTGATGTCGAATTTAGCCTGGGGCAACCTGTTCAATTTCTATCAGCCGCCGAACTGCGATCGCGCGGAACTGGAGCAGATTGTCAATCGCAGCTATCTGCCGATATTGCGCATCTTCGCCCAGAACTCGGAATACAAGCTGACGCTGAACCTTCCCGGCGCCACAGTCGAGCTCCTGATCCGGACCGGATTTGGCCAGATGATCAAGAAGCTCAACGAGCTGGCCGAGCGCGGCCAGGTCGATTTCACCATGAGCCCCAAATACCAACCGGTCATGCCTTTTCTTTCCGAGGACGATCTCGACCGTCAGATAGAGGCCGGCAACAAGATTTGCAAGCGGTATTTCGGAATCAACTACAATCCCCGCGGGATGTATTCACCGTTTTTGGCCTACTCGCAGGCCGTCTCGAAAGCCACCGCCCGGTTCGGGCTCAAGTGGGTTGTCACCGATGAGATCTCTTTCGCCAACGGCCCCCAGATCAACTTCTCATCCCTTTTCATGGACAAGGCCGCCGGCGGAGTGATTCTGTTCCCTCGGCACCGGGAGCTTTCCGATCAGCTCGAGGGGAATCTCTGGGCCAGGAAGATCCCCAAATCGGCCTCGGAGTTCACCCAGATGGCGCAGCAGAAGTGTCACAGTGATAAATATTTTGTTACCATAGTCAATGCCGAATCTTTCGGGTACTATCACCCCGGGCGAATCGGCCTTCTAAAAGCATTGCTGGCCGATAACAAACTGAAGCCTATGACCATTTCCGAGCTTCGCACATTTATCAAGCGCAAAGAGTTTATCAAGGCCGGCGAGGGCGCCGCCGAAACTCGTCCCGGCGACCTCAAACGCAAGAGGCCCTTCCAGTCCTGGCAGAACGAGAACAATGTCGTGCAACAGACACTGTGGCAATTGTTCAATCTGGCCACGGCCGAAATCAAGAACGCCGGCTCCAAAGGCGACCCGCAATATACCCGGGCCCGCGAGATGTTCGATTCGGCCTCGGCCGGGGTCAACTGGCTGATGGCCTCGGGAGCGCCGCACTGGAACAGCGCCTACCCGCTACAGGCCGCCGACGATCTGGCTATCGCCGTGTTTGTCCTGATGTCATCGCCGCTGAAGGCCAAAGAGACCGCCATCGCCCTCAGATCCAAAGTTTATGATATTATCGAGCAGTACGAGAAATCGGGCGAGATCAAGAAGTGGCAGAAGAATTTCCTGCGCGGCAATAATATTCCTTTCGAGCGCTTTTTCGGCGGACAAGCCGGCGGCGACAGCGGCCGCGGCGAAAAGGTCAACGGGCAACAACGGACTTGAGGCTGATGCCGATAACCTCAATTTCGTAGGGGGGTTCAATTGAATGCCCCTTGTATTTTGCCTTCCAGATATACTAAATAAAACGAACCGGGATGCCCATCGGCACAATCAACGCGTCAGGTCTAACCCCGCACTCGGCCAAACGGCCTAGGCAGGGGTATTAGACCTGACGCCACCTTGAATCTATCATGCGCCTGCCCAGGCGCAGCATGTTCTTATCGTGCGGACGATTCCTCCGAACAACGGGAATGTGGCTGCTTATGCGCAATGCCCGTGGGAACTTCTGAAGTCTGAAGGAAACTACACAGCTTAGTTTGCTTCAAAATGCTCTTTCTCAGCTCATACTGAATGCGTCAGGTCTGACCCCGCACTCGGCCAAACGGCCTGGGCAGGGGTATTAGACCTGACGCCACTTCACAAAACGCTCCCCCAATCAGCGGACAGTCTCCCGCCCGTGAAGTTCGCCCACGAGAGCTTCTGAAGTCTCATGATTATTCCTAACATGAAATATATGACCAATAATAAAAGGCGGGGCCGCCCATGCATCCCCGCCTTACAAAACCCGGTATCGTGCGTTCAGCTCCCCTGTTTTTCCTTCAACAGTTTTTCGAATCGCTCGACCTGCTGGGGGAAATATCTGCTATCGGGGCTTTCTCTAACCGCCTTTTTCGACAGCTCTAACGCCTCACGCGTGTTTCCTTTGGCGTGCATGATTTCGGCCAGCGTGTCGAGGTTGCTGGCCTTATCTCGTCCCGGCTTGGCCAACTCAACAGACTTGCGCGACAACTTCTCGGCTTCCTCGAGATTGGCGTTATTCTCGAAACACCACCAGGCAAACTCGTTGAGCTGCTTGGGGTCGTTCAACCAACCCTCGGGCATGGTAGCTTTTTTGTATTCTACCGCAGTGGCAGTATCGTTTTTCACCATGAGTGAGAAATCGACCATGAGTTCGTTGTGCGATTGTTTCAAGCCCTCATCGTCTTTGCCGGCCGTGGCATCGAGACCGGCCTGCAGATACCTTGCCACGTCGTCGGGACGCTTGTTCTGGTTGGAAATCCGGGCCATGCGCGATGATATCCCGACAATTCCATGCGGATTGTCCCTGCTCGACATAATGGCGGCATCGGCGGCCTGGCTCATTTCCTCATACGGGAATAATTTGTCTCCGGCGCTCTCGGCCATGTTGTCGAATATCTCGTAAGTGAAATCGGACTTGGGATCGGTTTTCAGCGACTGGGCCTGCCGGTAATGACTCACGGCATCTCTATAGTTGAATATGGCGGCGTTATATCGGCCCAGCGCTTCCGCGGTTCCGGCGCTGGGCGATTCCATGAATCGCGTCTGTTTCTCCTCGATAAGGGTCAGGTCCGCCGTGGCCGAACCCACCGTTTCGATAAAATAATCTTTCTCGTATCCCAGCCAGCGGTCGATCGTCTGACCACTGCCATTAGCCAGGATAAATGTCGGGTAGGCCCTAACCTTGAAACTGTCGGCCAGAATCTTGCCGTCACCTTTCTCGGCATCAACCTGATAAAGCACGACGCTTTCGAGAGTCTTCTGTACGTCGGTATCCGTGTTCACCGCACCGGTGAACCTTTTGCAGGCTCCTCACCATTCGGTGAAGAAATC
>MEWP01000008.1 GCA_001775395.1 candidate division Zixibacteria bacterium RBG_16_53_22
ACCCCGGAAGCCACGATTTCAAGCAGGTCAAGGCGCTGTTGGATCAGGCTGTTGCCAAATCCGAAGGCGAAATCGAGATTGGGCTCCTGGCACCGGCATCGGGCAATTACCAGGAATATGGCCGTTCCATGATAGAGGCGGCCAGGCTGGCCATGCAGGAGATTCCGAGAGACTCGGTCAAAATCGAGCTTTCAATCAAGGATACTCAGGGCAGCCCCATAATCGCAGCCGACATGGCCAATGTAATCAGTGAGGAAGAGCCGATCGCGGTTGTTGGGCCGTTGCGATCGGAGTCGGCCATAAGCGCCGCGATCGTGCTCAACGAGCGCGGCATTCCGATAATCACACCCACGCCCTCCGAGGCCGGGATTGCAAAAATCGGTCCCAATGTATTCCAGATTTCATCCCCAATCGAGGAGATAGGACGCGCTATCGCCGAATACGCGGTCGTGGAACTGGGGATCAGGGAATTTGCCATAATTGCGCCTGACGATGCCGGTGGAACGAAGATCGCCAATTCTTTTTCCAAGCTTGTTTACGAACTTGGCGGCGACGTTGTCCTGACGACATATTACACGTCGGGAATATCCGATTTCAAGGGGCAACTCGGACCATTGCGCGATATCCTCCTTGTCAAGACTCAAAGTCAGCTTGCCGCCGGCATCCTTGACAGCGCCGATTTCCGGGATCCAAAAAGGGATACGCTCCTTTCTGCAGAAGATTGGCCGGTTAGACTGGGTGGCCTGTTTCTTCCCGGCGATCCCGAAGACCTGAAGCTCTTGATACCCCAGGTAAAATATCATGTCATCAGAACACAGCTTCTGGGCAGCGACGGCTGGGATTCCGAGAAGCTTCTGCGTGAGGTCGACTCTTATGTGAGCGGCGCCATTTTCGCTACGGATTTTCGCGCTCGACCCGATAATCCCGATTGGGCTCAATTCGATAAATCGTTTTCCGCCGCCTACAACCATTCCCCGGACCGGGTGGCCGCCTTAACCTACGATGCTGTCCGCATGGTGATAAGGGGCATCCTCGAGGGCAACCGCAATGCCGACGACATGCGCCAATACTTGAACCGTCTCGAAGATTACCAGGGCGTTTCCGGCTCCATCTCGTTTAATGGCCGAGACCGCGCCAACAACGGTGTGGCCATTTATTCGGTCGATGGCAGAAAGTTGGCCGAAGGAAAATGAATATGTTGATGATTGAAAATAAAATTGATGCTATAGCGACGCGCCTCAGGTCGCTGGGCCGGGTCGTGATCGGCTTTTCCGGGGGAATTGACTCCACGCTCGTCCTGAAGCTGGCAGTTGATGCGCTTGGGCCCGAGAATGTTTGGGCTGTCACCGGCGATTCCGAATCGCTCCTGCCCGAGGAGCTCGAGCAGTGCCGGGCGCTGGGTAGACAAATCGGGATACTGCAAGCGAACTTCATGGAAATTCGCACTAATGAACTCTCCGACCCAAAATACAGGGCCAATCCGATCGACCGCTGTTTTTATTGCAAGCACGAGCTCTTTTCGCGCTTGCAGGAGATCGCCCGCCAGGTGGGAGCCTCATCTGTCCTCGATGGTTCCAACGCCGACGATAAGCGGGACTGGCGCCCCGGGCGTCGGGCGGCCGGCGAGCTTGGCGTGGTCTCGCCGCTGGCCGAGGCGAGTATCACCAAAGCGGAAATCCGCAATCTGGCGAAAATCCTGGGACTTCCTAATTGGAATAAGCCAGCCCTGGCTTGTCTCTCGTCGCGAATCCCATATGGCTCGGAGGTTACTGTGGAAAAGCTGAATCAGGTGGCCGAGGCTGAACGATTCCTGCGCTCGCTGGGATTCACTCAACTGCGAGTTCGCCACCACGATAAAATTGCGCGCATAGAATTATTGAAAGATGAAATGCCTCGCCTCAATGAGGCCGGATTGACAGAACGTATCGTATCAAGGCTTAAGGAGTTCGGATTCACCTATATTACAATTGACCTTCAGGGGTACCGCAGTGGCAGTATGAACGAGGGATTAACAAAGGACCAGGATAAATGAGCGAGGATCAATCCAGGCGTGTCGCCCTGAAAGTCAGTATCGCCGGCCAGACTCATGACATCACATTCGATGAACTGACCTTATCGAACAACCTGGGGCTTGAGGCGTTGGTTACGCTTTTGGTCGAGAAGGGGATTTTCAAGCCCGATGAATTGCAGGGCATGATGGACCGCATCCGTCGCGACCGCTACCGTGGCTCGGAAGATATAAAAGAGTGATGGAATCCCTCGCATGGAAATCGCACCCCGCCCGCGAACGCCCGCTGGCAACGGCCTTCGTGGTGATATTTGTCGCGGTCATCATGAGCATGGTCTATTACGTCATGGATAGAAGCATTTTCATGATGGCGTTGGCCGGGCTGATTTTCACGGTCTCGCTCTCGACATTCTTTTTTCCAACCACATACACTATCGATGATAACAAGGTCACAATCAAATATTCATTTTCGGCTAAAGAGCGCAACCTGTCTGCTTTTCGGAAGGCTTTTCCGGAGACGCGCGGAATCCTGCTCTCGCCCTACCTTTCACCAACCAGGCTCGAGAATTTCCGCGGTTTCTATCTTCGCTACGGCAAGGGCAACAAGGCCGAGGTAGACTCATTCGTGACGATGCTGCTGGATAAGCAGCGGCAGCGGACGGAACTCGAATCGACCCCAGAACGGGCCCGTCCGGACGAGGTTAGCCCCGATGCCGTTTAAGACGCCGCTTGGGGGACATGAACTCCCTCACGATAAAGATGTCCTCACGCCCGAGGAACAGGAGCTCATGCGCAAGCTCGCCCAAAAGGTGGTCGACTGGCAGATGACAGTGCCGGCCATTCTGTTTCTGGAGTCGACCAAGCCGCTCAGCTATATCGGTACACAGGTGATGGTCTTTTTCGAGCCGTTTGTCAGCGCCATTTTCGATGTCAAGGACTACAACCTTTTCCGCCAGATGATGGAAAACCGCGATAATGTCGAGCGGCTATTGCAGAAAATCGAGGAGCTCGACGCTATCCAGCAGGAGAAGGAGCGCGAACAGAAACGCCTCCTGAAAGCCGATAGGAAGGCCGGACATAAACGCAGTATCTGGCGCTGGCTTTTCGGCCGGTAGGAGATTTTTATTCTTTGTAGGTAAGACCCGTGCTTGCCCCTGCCGAGGCCATTTGGCCGAGTGCGGGGTGGTCTTGGCTCTTTTATTTTTTAATCCCTCGGAATAGAAGACTTCTTTATTTTTGTATAGAAAAATATCAGACTTCAGAAGACGCTATACACGCATAGGCATGCCGACACTTTTTCCGCTTGAAGAGGCACGCTGATTGCCCTTTTCATAAATAATGTCCCTCGTATAAACAAAAGCCGTCGGGTCAGGCGACCCCGACGGCACGTGAATAATCATATGAATGCGTCAGGTCTGAGGACCTGACGCCACCCGGAAGCATTCCCTACATTTTCGCCAGCGCTTGATCGAGATCAGCAATGATGTCCCTGGGGTCCTCGAGGCCGACCGAGATGCGAATCAGCGAATCGGTCAGACCGACCTTCCGGCACATCTCCTCGGGCAGGTTCTGATGCGTCATCTGGCGTGGATGCGAGATCAACGTCTCGGTCCCGCCCAGGCTGACCGCCAACCGGCAGACCCTGACATTGTTCAAGACTCGGAAAGCCTCGGCCTTGCCGCCCTTGATATTGAATGAGATCAGCGCGCCGGGACCGCAGCATTGTTTCTTGTAGATAGCGTATTGCGGATCGGATTTTTCCAGGAGACCTGAGTATATCACTTTGGCCACCTTGGGATGATCCTTGAGGAATTCAGCTACCAGCATGGCGTTCTCGGATGATTTGCGCATCCGGATATCGACTGTCTCCAATGAACGCGCGATAAGCCAACAACAGAACGGGTCTGTGGTCGGCCCCAGCACCGAGCGGTAAGACTTAACCTTCGTCATCTCGCTCTTCTTGCCCACCACGAACCCGCCTATCAGGTCGGAGTGCCCGCCGATGAACTTGGTGGCCGAATAAACGACCAAGTCGGCGCCCAGCGGAAAACAATGCTGGAAAACCGGCCCCATGAAGGTGTTATCAACCGCGACCAGAATACGCCCATTGGATTTCTCATACTTCTTGGCCAGTTCAGCTATGGCCGCGATATCGGTATGCACGATAGATGGGTTAGCGGGAGTCTCGATAAACAGCATGGCGACATGCCCCTTGTGCTTCTCAATGGCCTGCTGGTACTCCTCGGGATCGGATGAAAAAACCGCCTGAGCCTTGATCCCGAATTTTGAGAGGACATCTTCGAATAGATGCTCGGTGGCGCCGTATATCGGGAAAGAATAGATAATAACATCGCCCGGTTTCAGAAGCGCCAGGCACATAGTCGAGATGGCTGACATGCCCGAGGGCAGGACGGCGGCGGCCTCGGCGCCCGGTTCGAAAACCATCAGCTTGTCCTCGACAATCTCCATATTGGGATTGTTCATTCGCGAATAGATAAGGCCCAGCTCGGCTCCGTCGCCACGGGCCTCGGGGTGATTTTGAAGATAAAAGAACCTCTCACCTTCCTCGGCGGTCTTGAATAGGAATGTCGATGTCGGGAAGATCGGGACCTTGACCGACATCTCGGATAGCTCCGGGTCATACCCGGCGCTTAAGACTCTGGTTTGAGGCTGGCATTCGGGAAGGACCGATTTCCACCACTGCTTCTTATTTTCACCGTGCACAAATTACCTCGCATCTCAAGGAAAGTTAAATTCGAAACGTCCAAATCAAAATGAAGGCGTTGGAATATATGAATTTTGGTTCGATGGGGCAAATAAAATGCGTGAATTGGGCGGAAAGCATGCCACCCCGGATTGTAGGCTACTTGATCAACAGCATCTTCCTGGCTTTGGAGAACTCATCCGCCTTGATGCGATAGAAATAGATACCCGAGGGTAGCTGACCGGTGTCCGACGCCGCGCGGTTGGCGCCGGCGATTAGTCTCCGCTAGTGGCGGTGCAAGCGACTTACTGTGTAGATGGTGGGCAACTCGGACAATTGAGCAACGTCGATTGGAGCCCCTTGAGATAAGTCACTAAGTAGGTTATGTCCACGCCATTAAAGGCACAGTTGCCATTGACGTCCCCGGCGGCGAAGAAAGGGAACTGCAAAGGACAAATGTTACAAGAGCCAGGTGGCGCCCCTTCACCGCTGAGATAGTTGATGCCATAGACGACATCTGCACAGTCAGCCACGCCACTTCCATTTATATCGCCAGGGAGATAGTTGCAGCTCGTTCTTATGGTTATGAGAGAATAGGTGTCGGCCACATAGGCATAGGGCCCCGAGACGAAAACGCCCTCGGCAATGCCTGGCGTGTGATAACTTCCTGCTGCTGATGGATCTGCCGGATTGAAGATATTGATAATCTGCAGCCCGGAATAGAAATCCGCCACATAAGCGTAGGAGCCGGAGATTGATACACTGTTAGCAAAGGATGGGGTATCATGACTTGCCGCCAAAATCGGATTAGCGGGATTGCTGATATCAATAATCTGCAGGCCACGACGATAATCAGCCACATAGGCGTAGGAACCGGCGACGAAAATCCCTACGGCATTGCCCGGGGTGTCCCAACTTCCCGCTAAAGTAGGATGAGATGGATAGCCGATACTGATTATCAGCAGGCTGAGATCATCGGCCACATAGGCGTAGGAGCCTGCCACGAAGACTCCCCAGGCATTACCGGGTGTGTCATATCTTCCTGCAAATGACGGATTAGCCGGTTCGCGGATATTGATAATTTCAAGACCCCAATCCCAATCGACCACATAGGCGTAGTTTCCGGCCACGGAAACCCCACAGGCACTGCCCGGCGTTTCATAGCTTCCCGCCAATGCCGGGTTGGCTGGATCGCCGATGTTTATGACCTGCAGACCAGAGTGGTAATCGGCGACATAAGCATAAGAACCAGAGGCAAAAACGTCTAGGGCATAGCTTGGCGTATCATAGGATCCCATGAACAGCGGATCGGCCGGAATGCCAATATTGATGATTTGTAGACCGGAACCGCCAGCGGCCACATAGGCGTAAGAACCGGAAGCAAAAACGCCTTGGGCATTATCAGGCGTTTCATACATTCCTTCCAATAGCGGATCAGCAGGATCTGAGATATTTATAATCTGCAAACCTGAATTCCCGTCAGCCCCGAAGGCGTAAGAACCGGAGACGAAAATACCGTGAGCAACGCCTGGCGTGTTATATCTTCCCGCCAATGACGGGTTGGGCGGATCGCTGATATTGATAACTTCAAGACCCCAAAACCGATCGGCCACAAAAGCATAGGAGCCGGAGATGAAAACACCCTCAGCCTCGCCCGGGGTGTCATAGCTTCCATCCAATGATGGATTTGCAGGATTGTTGATGTTAATCATCAGCAGACCAAAATAGTAATCGGTCACATAGGCCCAGGAGTCAGAGACAAAGACGCTCCAGGCATATTCTAGCGTATAACAGCTTCCCTCCAATGACGGATTTGTCGGATTGCTGATGTTGATAATTTGTAGACCGGAAGTGCCATCGGCCACATAAGCGTAAGGACCGGAGACGAAAACATCCTCAGCATTGTCTGGAGTGTCATAGCTTCCCGCTAAAGTCGGATAGGTTGGATTTGAGATATTGACTATCTGCAAACCTGAATTGCCATCAGCTATATATGCATAAGAGCCGGAGACGAAAACACTACGAACATAGCCTGGCGTATCAAAGCTTCCCGCTGCTACCGGATAGACTGGATTACTAATATTCATTATCCGCAGACCTGAAGTATCAGCCATATAGGCATAGGAACCCGAGACCTCGATTCTCCTTTTTGAGAGCCCTGATAGAGAGCCCTCAATATAAAGCTGACTCGCAAATGCGGGGGCATGCAGATTTGAAATATCGAGAATAACCAAGCCATCTACAAATGCGCAGTAAGCATAATTCCCCACCACTTCCACATCCATCACCCCGGTCCAGAGGGTAGAGCTGATGTATTCAATCTCCTGGGCCGGCAGTAAGCTGGACACTGCAACGATCACACACAGAGCCAAACATACTGTTTTCATAATCGGCCTCCGCTGTCACGGGCGGCACAAATGGTGCCTTTTTAGTGTCAACTGAGAAATGATATCCCGAATAAAGCTAGAGTGAAGAGGTGGCGAATGTCAACATAATTCTGCCGCAGGCATCTCAAAAGGCCTGGCACCTGACAAAAATCTATTGGTTTCTTTCTTTCCGGCTCAAAAATAGACGTCGTGCGTAAAAGGGTCTGTTCGGCTCGAAGAGCCGGGGATGCCGGTCATGGCTTCCCGGATACGGCCGAAAATACTGGAAATTTCACGGGCAGTATTGTATTTTATCGGTTTCGAAAATCGATGCAAGTGATCGATTCTTGAAGACTGGGATAATTACCGTTAACTCTAAACAGAATTAGAAAGGTATCGCAATGGTAGAAGCCGATGGTTTGTGTATGAGCTACGGGTCTGTGGTTGCATTAGCCGACGCTTCCTTCAAAGCGAAAAAAGGCGAAGTGCTGGGTATGTTGGGCCCCAACGGCGCCGGCAAGACAACCACCATGAAAATCCTGACTACCCAGATAGTCCCCACGGCGGGGCAGGCGCGGGTGGCCGGATATGACATTCTGAAACAACCGATCGAGGTTCGTCGACGAGTCGGGTATCTGCCGGAAACCCCGCCGCTTTACCCTGAGATGGAGGTCGCCGAATACCTCGAATTCGTGGGTCGTGCAAGAGGCCTCGACGGCGCCGCCCTTAAGGATCGAATCGACTATGTTGTCCATGCTTGCGGGCTGAAAGGCGAATTTCGCACCCCCGTGGGCACATTATCCCGGGGATATGGGCAGCGAACCGGGTTGGCCCAGGCTCTTATCCATGACCCTGAGGTGCTTATTCTCGATGAGCCGACCTCGGGACTCGACCCAATCCAGATAATGGGCATCAGGGAGCTGATCAGGTCGCTGGCCAAGGATAAGACCATAATTTTCTCGACCCATATTCTTCAGGAGGCCCAGGCGATTTCCGACAGGATCGTCATTATCACCGAGGGGCATATTGTGGCCGACGGCACTGTGGAAGAGCTGGAGGCCAGAGTCTCAAAGGGCCAGAGATTCACATTGATTGTTAAAACAGCCTCGTCGGATCTCAAGCGGGCCTTAAGCGAGCTCAAGAGCTCCACCAATATCGATTACAACGTCACCGATCTCGGCGAATATTCCAAGGCCATGATCGAATCGCAATCGGGCAACGGCCTGTGGGAGCAGTTGACTGAAATGGTGCATTGCAACGAATGGCCGGTCAAGGAGTTCACTCGCGAGAAGGCGTCGCTGGAGGAGGCTTTCCGCTATTTCGTCAAGTCGGGCGCCTCCAAAACCAGGCTAAGTGAAAAGGCGGCATAGGAGAGATAAAATGAAAAATATCATGACCGTATTCAAGCGCGAATTCTCATCTTATTTCAACTCGCCGATCGCCTACATTTTCATCATCGCCATACTGGCTGTCTGTTCGGGATTCTACATGTTCTTTTTCTTTTTCTCCGCCGGCCTGGCCGAAATGAGGGACTTTTTCTCGATAAACTCCTGGCTGATGCTCTTTTTCCTGCCGGCCATCACTATGCGATTGTGGGCCGATGAACTGAAGTCGGGATCGATCGCTCTTCTGCAATCGCTTCCCATGAAGCCGAACGAGCTGGTGATGGGCAAGTATCTTGCTGGAATCGGATTCTACGTTTTGTATCTCATCGGCACCCTTCCGATACCGATTGCCATATCGTTCCTCGGCAAACCCGATTTAGGCCCCATTATCGGGGGATACCTCGGGCTGTTTTTCCTGGGGGGTCTCTACACCGCCATCGGCCTTTTCTTCTCGGGGTTGTTCAAGGATCAGATTACCTCGTGGGTGATGGCGGTCATAGGATGCCTCTTCATGCATCTGTTAGGCTGGCTTCCGATAGCGGCCCAGCTCGACTCCTGGATAAGCGGCCTGGGCACGTTCCTGCAGCGCGCTGTCGGCTCGGTGGGGCATTTCGAAAACATGTACAAGGGCATCATCACCTTAAATGACATAATCTATTTTATCTCGTTTGCGGCGGTGTTTTTGGTATTGAATGCTCTCACGGTCGAGCAGCGCATGCGGCGCAAGGCCGATGTCACGTTCTTTACCTCGGCGGCAGTCATGCTGGCCGTGGCCGCCATGCTGAATATTGTCATATACCGCGTGCCGCTCGGCAGATTCGACACCACCTCCGGCAAGATCTACACTGTCAGCAAATCCGCCCGGAATATCCTGAAAGAACTCAAGACCAAGGTCACGGTCAGATATTATGTCACGCCCGAGGACAAAATGCCCGCCGGCATGAAAGATATCCAAAGAAATATCACCGATAAGCTTGGCGAATTCACCCAGATTTCGGACAAACTTAAATTCGAGGTTATCGATCCCACCGCCGACCCTGAAGTCGCCGCCGAGCTCGACCAGAAAGGGATATCGGCCTTTACCCTGAGAACGGCCGAAAAGGACGCGGTGGGGATCAAGAAAGTCTATTCTTCGCTGGCGATATCATATCTCGATAAGCCCGATGACATCATTCCGCAGGTGCTTCCGCAGAGCCTGCCGATGCTGGAATACGAGATCTGCTCGAGGATCTTCCGCCTGACTCAATCCTCACAGCCGAGCCTGGCGCTGGTGGCGCCCTACGACCCGCTCGATCCCCGCTACAATGACCCGCGCATGAGGCAGTTTATGCAGATGCAGGGGCAGGAGATTCCCGAAAAGGGAGATCGATTCAAGAATCTTCCGGCCACATTCCGCAATCTGGGATACAATGCCAGCCGCATCGATCTCTCCTCGCGCGAGCGCCTGCCCGGCGATTTGAAGACCCTGATCGTGGTGGCCTCGCAAGGGCTTTCCGAGAGACAGCGCTACGAGATCGCCAAAGCGCTGGCCTCCGGCAAAAATGTCATACTGGCGGCCCAGGAGTACAAATATAACTACAATCCGATCCGCGGCACCGAAGTCATGATTATGCCGGCCAAAGTCGAGCCAGGTGTAAATGAGCTCATATCCAGTTACGGCGTGACTCTTGGCGATAAAATTCTGATGGATGAGCAAAATCAGATCGTCAGTATCCAGACACAGGGCAAACTGGGCGGATTTCTGCCGGTGCCGATCAACATCGATGTCCAATCGCCGGTGCAGATCAGAGTCGCCCCCGAGAATATGAGCTCCGATTACGCCTTCACATCGAATTTGGGGCCGATGGTTTACCTGTGGGGATCACCTCTGAAGTTAGACAAGGCCAGGATCACCTCCCTGGGATTGACAGAACACACCCTGATAACATCCAGCCCCAAAAGCTGGGAGATCGATTTCACCGGGGCGCCGATGGGCGCCGACAGCTATAGGCCATCCGCCTACTCCGGCAAACAAACTCTGGCGGTTATATTGAGCGGGCAGTTTCCCAATCCTTACGAGGGCAAGGCGCCACCCAAATGGCAGGACGAGCCCGACTCCACGCCGGCCCCATCGCAGCCGGAATATTTCCAGAAAGCCCCCGGCAAGCTATTATTGATCGGTTGCAGCGAAATTTTCGCCGACCAGTTTGTTTCCAGCGGCGAATACCAGATGGGCCGGCCTCCGCACGAGGAACTCCTTCTAAAGGCTGTCGAGGGCCTGACATTAAGCGAGGACCTGCTTAATATAAGCAGCAAGGCTGTCCAGGTGCGTTACCTGAAAGAAACCTCGCCGCTGGCCAAAATCCTGTGGCGCTCATTCACCATACTCCTGGCCCCGGCCATAATTATCGCTTTCGGGGTGGTGCGCATGTTCATGCGTCAGGAAAGACGTCAGGCATACCGCCGGCTGCTGGAACAGACGAGTGGAGGGATGTAACAAATGAGCAGGAAAACGCTGACAATACTTTTCGCCGCATTCGTGGTGCTCATGGGGATATTCTTCGTTCAGAAATATCTTGGCCAGCCTTCGAAAAAACCCTCGAGCCTCTCAGAGCTGAATCTGGAATTCGATCCCCAAACGGTGCAATATATCCAGGTCTTCAAGCAGGATTATCCCGATTCCGGGATATATTTTGCCCGTCAGGATACAGGCTGGATAATCGCAAATGAATACAACACGGCCGCCAAGAAAGAGGAAGTGCAGAAAATATTAGACGATGTTCAGGGTGTCACAGGCACTGTCAGGGGAGAATCGGAAGACCTGTATGGCGATTTCGAGATCGGCGACCGCAATGCTTTGCAGATCAAATTTCTGGGGGCTGATAACACTCAGTTACTTCACATCTATGTTGGTAAAGGCGGCCCCGACGGCCACACTTGTTTCGTCAGGCTTCCCGGCTCCCCCAAAGTCTTCTTGGCCAATCAAAACCTCATCTCCCGTTTTGCGGCCTGGGCGGCCCCGCCGGAAAAGAAACTTCCCACCGATCGCTGGATGAACCTGCGGCTCTCTCCGGTAAAAACACAGGATCTGGCGGCTTTCAAGGTTCATATGCCGAAGATCGATTATGAATTCACGCTGGTGACCGAGCCGCCTGTCGATTCCGGCGGCGCGCCGGGCAAGATTTGGAAACAGGTATCGCCGACCAAAGGGAACATTCTCGAGGAGGCCAAGATCAGAAGCCTTCAGAGCGCGGTAGGGAATCTCACCGCTCAGGGTGTGGCCAATCCCGATTACGCCTCTGGTTTTGGCTTTGAGAAACAAGCGTATTCGATCACGGTAAACGATACCATCGGCAATTCCGACCTCATCATTTTCAGCGGCAAGATCGACACGCTCGAGCAGCGCTACGTGATAGTGCGAGGGCAGCCGACTGTTTACCGCGTCAATAAGAGTGTCTTCGAGAGGGTATTTGTGACTCCATTCGAGAAGCCGCAAGAGCCCAAGACGGCAGCGAGCAAGTAGGGGATTCCATTAAAGCGATAGAAAAGGGACGGATCTGTAAACCCGTCCCCTTTTTATCAATGGAAGCCATCTGGTCCGACCCTTGACGAATACTTGTATATTAAGTGCTAACACAGGCCATTGAGAAGCTGTGTATTCCAGTTGTCAAACTCTTCTGGCCAATAACAAGACATTTGAACTGATGTGAGGAATCACTGGAGCGCTGCCGAACTCCCTCTTGATTCGTTTTTCGAATATATTTAGAGCATTGTGAAATTCGTCATGGCTGTATAGCGAGAAGGTAGAGTAATGATGGGCAAGGGCCAACTCCCTGAGTTTCCGGAATGACATATAACGTCTGAAATTGAAGAATCTTATTTCCTCGAGATGTAATTGTGATAGGGAAGCGATCATCTTTTCCAACTTGTCCAGCGAATACAGCCTGTTTTCCATTTCGCTGAATTCTGGGAAATAGCGTCCCCAGATCGTCTGACGATTTTGTTCCGGAGTCCTGGTATAGATCGCAAGGAGTCCATTTTCTTTCATGCTTTTGGCGGCTTCGCTGAGGAATTTCGCCAAGTCAAAATGATGAATAGCATTAAATGCCATGACTAAGTCAGCGACCTTGGCCTTACAGGGTACGAAGCTGGCAGTCGCCACCAAGAAAGCTTTTTCAATTACCTTAGCATTATGCTCAAATGCCTGTCGGCAGCGAAGAAGCATATCACGACTCAAGTCGACACAAAGGAGCTTGATCCGCGACCGTACTTGTTCGACCAGTTGTTCCACATAACGCCCTGTCCCGCATCCGATATCGAGAACGGAGATCTCCTGGACGGAATCCGCCAATTTCGAAACAATATAATTTACCGGTTCTATGTCCGTTACCCTAACTTCCCTATACTTATGCGACACTCGACTGAAATGTGAGTGGGTATCAAATGCTTCTTGCATCATGCCCTCCTTGATTCAGTGACTAAATTTATTCTGATTTGAAGATCAATGGTGACTGGCTACAGCAGGCCGTATACCTAATATATAAAATTCGAGTCTCTCTTCGCAACCCAATTTCACTAGAGAAATTCCATATCGGGTCGCCTGCTCTGCCTTATTTATTTGCCTGGCGCGCTGGTGAGACGCTTCCGGATGACATCAGGCAAACTTGCCCGGAATAGTATGGTGGCTGGTATTCAGCCCAATTGAACTCTTGGTCTAATCGAAATAATCCCCTCTGGCAGTGGAAATACCTTCTGACTTCTCGATTTTGATATCGGGAATCGATTTGATATTGATCCTCAGGAAATACCCTGAGGCTCGGCCCGACGGCACCCACGAAAAAACCGCCTGCCAGCAGTGCAGGTCGCGGGCGACATTGACCGACTGAGATTCTATCCGCTTGCTCTTAACATCGTAATGGCAAAAATACGATATTCGCCAGTTTTTTGTCGGCTGGCCATCGAGGTTGACAGTCACCTTCTTGCTGATGCTCTTGGATACGCCGCGCGATTCCGTGTAGCTGTAGACAATCGAGGCGTTTATCCCAACATCGGAGAATTGGCCCGAGCCGCCGACCTTTGGAGCGAAAACCTGTTTGGCGATATCTTCGGCTTTCGGAGTTCCCGTTTGCTCCCCCTCACCGGATGGACGATAGCTGAAACTGGTCGATGTCGAAATTGATTGGCTGAGCAGCCTCGGATTATTCCACGGCCGGCGCACATCGCGATTAAGCTCATAAAGCGAATGCGAAGCCGAGTATTCCAGGCTGAATTTTGGTATCGCCGATGTTCTCAGTGAGGTCGAGATTGGAGAAAAACGGAGGCTGTCGGCCGCGAAATTGTAATTTCCGCCGAAATTCAGGGAGAAGAGATCGAGCTTCTTTTCGACCTCACCGGCCAGATGCTTGGCCTGGAAAAGATTGTTCAGCCCGAAAGAGATCGTTTTGCTCCTGCGGCTGAAACCGCCCACGCCGACATAGCTCATGAAACGCTGGTTATTCTTGACCTCCGGCGAGAAGGAGTACGTCACCGCTGGGGTCATGACATGCCTCAGGCCGGTGATACCGATAATGTTCGGAAAGACGGTGCCATAGATCGAGGTGTTGGCGCCGATACTCAGGCTGTATCTTTCCTGCGAGACGACTTTCCCGGCCTCCAGCCCAAGCGAATCGGTGACAGCGTTCTTCTCCACTCGGGCTACGTTCTGAGCGAGATTAAGCCCCGGATTGACAGTCAGTATCCCCAGGATTTTTTGCGGCGCTGTCAGTCCGGTCTGGTTGGCCATGGTTTGATAATTCCTCTGGACAAACGTCGAATCGTTGACCTTCAGGCGGTTGCGCACGTTCTGGGATGTGCTGTTCATGGAAATATAGATGGAATGGTAAAACCTCTTGCGGGGCTGGTCGGTCTCTTCGCCGGGACGGATACGCTCCTTGTTCTTCGTCGCCGACGGCTCGGGGAAGATCGGCAACGATGAACGCGAAAATCTCACCGACGGCAGCGTCTCTCGCTTCTCATCGGTGTCGAGATTCCAGTTCTGGCTGGCCACTATCGCCAGCGACGAGTTGCGCCATTTCTTGTTCAAGCTCATGTCGGAGTTAATCGAGCGATTGAGTCTTTCGGAGGGGTCAAAGACATTGTCCTCGATGTAGTTCTTGTCGGACAAGAACTGCCCGGAACCGGTCAAGTTGACACTGGGAGAAATCGTCTGGTTATGGCTGAATCTGAAGCTCCACCGATTCCTGACGCTCTTGACATAACGCGATTGATCCCAACTCGTGCTGCGCGTATAACTGGCCCCGACATTGCCACTCAGCTTGTAGCGAGCCGTATAAGAGAGGCTGCTGTTTAAGATAGTCCGGGAATTCTCGTAGAAATCGAGACTGGCGGTCATATCCCAGTATTCCGAGGCCGCCCAGTAATATCCGACATTTCTAATGAAGCGGTCGCCGCGCTCGAAATTGCCAATGTCAAACGGCAGGAACCCGGAATGCCGGCCCTTGCGAATCGGAAAGACATAATAAGGCACGGCAAAAACCGGCAGCTTCCCGATTAAGAGAATTACCGGGCGGGCCACAACCTTATCCTTGCCGATCATCTTCATCTTATTGCTATGGAAGAAATAATGCGGTTCCGGTTTGTCGCATGAGGTGTAATCGCCCTGCGAGACGAAGAGAACATCCTCCGATGCCTGCCTTATCGCCTGGCCGGTATAGAAGCCGCCTTCGAACTTGGTTCGCGCCATCCTGACCTGGCCCTTGCGCGACTCGAGGTTGTACGACATGCGCTCGCCAAATAACTCCTCTGTTCCCTGCTTGAGAACCGGCGCCTCACCGCCGCCGCTGGACGAGTCATCGCTCAGCGGGCGGGCGACCAGAATTTTGCTGTCGGTATTGTATCGAATGTCTCCGGCGTCCAGCTCCATATCGCGGTAGCGGAGATTGCCATTTTTCAGTAGCCTGATTTCGGCCTCGTCGAATTTGTAATCGATCGTGGCAGCCGAATACCTGGTGGTGTCGAAATAAGGCTCGCCCTTGTCGAATTTCGGCTCGATAAACTCACCCCGGGCCCCACCGGCGATCATCACGCGCTCGATTACGCCATTGTCGAAAAAGAGCGTTATCGAGTCCCCCGAGGCCCTATTGGTGCCCGAAATTAGAGTGTCGGTGACAGCCGGGTCATAGAGGCTGGTGGCATTGCGCCGCGTGACCATCTCGCTGATCTTGTCATTTTCGAAAAAGGCTTCCAACTCCCGCCCCGTGATCTCGGCCGTGGAATATTCCAGTAGTGCCGAATCGGGAAGGGTGCGATAGAGCGCCCTGGCATCGCCGCGCACAAGGAGGCTGCGGATTCTGCGGTCTTCGGTGAAGATCGAGATGGAATCGCCCGAAAGCTCATTTTCGCCCTGCAGAATCACCGGTTTTCCGGTAAGCACCACATGCTCCGGCTCACGGAAAAATTCGGCCTGGCCGGACCTGGCCAGGAGATTGTTTCTCGTAATAACCACCGAGTCGGTTGCCACGCCCCGCTTCTCATCGGCAAAATAACTCATCTGCCTGGAATCGATAACCATCCTGGCGGTATCATCATTGGGATTGAAAATCAGCTCCGGGTTCCCGAAAGCATCGAACTGCTTCAAGTCGCGGAAGTAGTCGATCCTCTGGCTGGTCAGAACCGCATCCTGTTGGAAATCGACCATCCTGACATTCTGCATGGCTGTAATTCGGCGATCGCGCCGATAATAGGTCATGGTTTGGGCCGTGATTCGACGGTTATCGTCCCGGACCTGCACCGAATCGACAAACTGGATTAGCCCGGCTTTGCGATACCAGGTGGCCCGCTGGCTGAACAGATCGGCCTTGTCATGGCTGAAATGCACGTTGCCAACCAGGTTTATTATATCACCGTCGCCGCCGGAGCTTAGAAGCTGATCGGCGTGCTCGAGCACCAACGGCCCCGATTTTTCGTCGGCAATAGAATTATTGACGGTGAATAGCTGGAGGACGGCCAGGGCGACGGCTCCAATAGTGCCGGCCGATTTCGGATAACTACCCATTCATTCAACTTATACGGAAATATGGTGATTTTGGCAATTAAAAACAACGGCCACAATCGGCTTGGAATCAAGGTTGAAAATAGAAGGGCCCCGGCCTGCCGACCGGGGCCTTTTGTGAACTTATGGGATATCCAGCTAATCCCCGCGCGTGGCCGGCGGGCATGACGGGCAGAAGAGGAGCGCCGGCTGCAACTGCTTCAAGTAGGCCACAAAGAAGGTGATATCTATCCCATTGAAGCCGCAGCTGCCGTTGACATCCCCGGCCGCCATCAGGTCTTGGCCAAGCGACGGGCAATCGAAACAGGTGTCCGGCGGAGGAGTGCCACCCTTCAGAAACGCCACGCCATAGGTGACATCGATGCCGTTGGCGAAACCGTTGCTGTTGATATCGCCGGGAATGTAGACACAGCCGCTAAGCGGGCTCATCGTGACCGAAACGATGGTGATGGAATCTGACGCCACGACTATTCCCGAAAGATCAACGGCGTCATACCCTTCCTTGACGAAGTGCTCGCGGTATGTGCCCGGGTCGAGAGTCACCTGATATGTGCCGCCGGCATCGGTCGTGTCTGATGCCATGAGAGTATTGAATACGTCATAGGTTTCCACCAAGACGTCGGCAATCGGTGTCGTATTGTCTGTCTCATGCACCACACCGGAGATAGTGCCGGGCGACGGGGGAGCGACTCCCAGCACATCGCCGCGGGAATACATAATCTCGTAATAGCCCGAGGATCCGCCCAAATCCATACAATCCTCGTGCCAGATCACATGCAAGGTATCACCGGTGGAAACACAGATATGAGCGCCGTAAGCGGGACGGGTATCGCCGCCTTCGAAATGATCGATTAATTCGGCGGCCACATTACCCGACCAGGTATTTCCGCCATCGGTTGAAAGAGAGACTCGAGTGCGAGCACCACTGAGATCAGGACGCCAATTGGTATATGAAACGGCCAGGTGACCCTGCGATGTTGCCACAATAGCGGCATCGGTCGAGCTGGAATCGTCATAAGCGTCATAATCAACGTTTTGCTCGGCGTCGAGGCCACTCCAGGTTGTGCCGCCATCCGTGGACCGGGAATAATACATGGCGCCTTTGGCGTTATTCCTGGCCTCCCAGACCACATGCATGGAACCATCTGGCGCTACCGCAATCGATGGTTCCCAGGTCGAACCCGCGTGAGGCAGTGTTATTGGGAAATCCGCCGTTTCGCTTGAAAACTGAGTCTCGCCAGCCAACTTCTTCCCAAAGTGGACGGTGTTGGTGTCGGTTTCATTTCTTTCCATCCAGACGACATATACATTATCGCTGTTGTCTATGGCTATTTCGGCTTGCTGAGCGGCATTTCCATCGGGGAACGATATTATCCTGTCGGCGGTTTGGCTGGTCCAGGTATCGCCGTCGTCGCTTGAGAAACCATAATGTATCTCGGCATTGCTGCCGTTACTTTGCTGCCAGACTACGTGAAGGTTATTATTGTTGTCGGCCGCGATTTTTGGCAGCGATGGCCTTAATCCACCCGGATCGCTGAGTGGAAAATCGGCCCCAGTATTTATCCAGGTATCACCGCCGTCGGTGGATTTTATGAACATGATTTCATTTCCGACATTGGTCAGCGACTCGGCCCAGACCACACAAATGTGCCCCTGGCCGGTTAACGCCAGGCCGACTCCTCGATCCAAAGGATTGAAAACCGATTCTCCATCGGATGCGCTGATTCTCTGGTCGGCGGTTGAACTACTCCAGGTGCGGCCATTGTCGGTGGATTTTCCAAAATACAACTCATACGGAACAAGGGACCTGCCCTGCGCCCAGACTGCGTAAAGAAGCCCATTGGGACCCGCCACGATACGATTGCTCGTGCTTAGAAAATCGCTTGGTCCCGGAAAATAACTTACCAATTGATCGCCGGCAAGTCCGCTCCAATCGGCCCAAGCCGCCGGGCCCAGAAAGGCGACCAATATTAAACCCACAACCGCTTTTCGCATTTCGTCCTCCGTTGTGAAAAATCTAAGATGATTTTATTTTTGAAGCCAATGAACAGAAGAGCATTATAATATTACCACTTTAATACTCAACGGGTCAACAATAAAAATTGTTGCTTTGGTTCCAAAATCCCAAATGCGTTAAGCATCAAGCAAATGAAAAGCCCCGGTCAGGAGGCCGGGGCTTAAGAAAATCAGATGAATATGGCATTAATCCCTGCGTGTCGCCGGGGGGCATGACGGGCAGAAGAGGAGCGCCGGCTGGAGCTGTTTCAAGTAGGCCACGAAGAAGGTGATATCTATCCCGTTGAAGCCGCAACTGCCGTTGACATCACCAGCCGCCATCAGGTTCTGGCCGACCGCCGGGCAGTCGAAACAGGTGTCTGGCGGAGGGGTACCGCCCTTCAGGAACGCCACCCCATAGGTGACATCGATGCCATTGGTGAAGCCGTTGCCGTTGATATCGCCGGGGAGGTACTGACAGCCGCTGATAGCGACCATGTTTATTGAAACCGGGGTGGTCTCGCCGGAGAGGACAACGATATCGATCAGGTCGGCTTCATCATATCCCGGTTTTGAGAAATGCTGACGGTAAGTGCCCGCATAGACAGTCACATCGTATTCGCCAGCGGACCCGGTCGTGTCAACCTCGATGCGCTGATCAAGGCTGTCGTAAGTATCCACGAAAACATCGGCTATCGGCGTCGTGCCGTCCTGCTCGAACACATGGCCGGAGATCGAACCGGGGACCGGCAGTGCCGTGCCCAGCGTGTCGCCCTTGGAATAGTGGATGTCGTAATATCCTGAAGACGCAACACCCTCATTCCAGAATACGTGAAACGTATCGCCGCGAGAGACAAAAATATCTGGCCTATAAGCTCCGTGGCCATCGGGATAGCTCAGCAAGTCGATATCCGTATTACCAGTCCAAGTGACGCCGCCGTCATACGAGTAGCTGGCAAATATCTCGGCGTCGGAAAAGCCAGTTGGGGTCTCATTCCATACAGCGGCAAGATTGCCCTCGGTTGTAATGGCTACGGCAGGATAAAAAACCCCGGAGCCATCTGCAGTGCCACGATCAACGAGTATTGGGCCCGCTAACCCGCTCCAATTAGATCCGCCATCGGTAGATCCTGTAAAGAAAACTTCATAATAAAACGGAGATACACTGGCTCGGGTCGCGCGCCAAATAACATAAATGTTGTTTTGAAGATCAGCTAAAATGTATGGATCAGATGACGATCGAATGCCCGTCGAAATCGGGAGATCAGCGGTTTCGGAATTAAAGGTTGCTCCACCATCCGTGGATTTGCCGTAGTGTATTTTTTTGCTGGTAATGTCGCCGGATTCGCTTTCCGCCCAGACGACATAGATGTTGTTATTCCTGTCAACGATGATGTCAGGGTTTGCTGCGGCGTATCCATCATCGAACGAAATAACCCTGTCTGCCAATGAACTGGTCCAGGTATCGCCTAAATCAGTTGATTTGCCAATATGAATCTCGGCATGACCGCTTGGGGCGTTTTGGTGCCAGACCACGTACATATTGTTGTTGTAGTCTATTCCTAACGAGGGGTCATAGGCGTTAACATTCGGCGCACCGGTATAGCTTACAGGAAAATCCGCATCCGAATGTATCCAGTTATCGCCCTGATCGGTCGATTTCAAAAGCATGATCTCAAATGCGTCGGCACTTCCCAATGACTCCGCCCACACGACATATATATTTCCTGAATTATCCATGTCCATATCAAGAGGCCTTTCACCAGCCACGGGGCTACCACACGCGTGTTGACCGTCATTGGCATTTATACGGCGATCAGCAGTCTCGGATGACCATGAAGTACCATTGTCCGTCGACTTGCCAAAGTAAAGTTCATAGGTCTCCCCGGAACGCCCTTGTCGCCAAGCTAAGTATATATTACCCTCGGGGCCTACCGCGGCCCGCGCATATTGGGCCAAATACCATGATGGCTCGGGCCCTACATAGTAGCTGACATTTCTATCCGCCACCGCACCCGTCCAACCCGCCACAGCGCTTGATGCAAGGGTCAGCACCAAGACCAACATCAACAGGGCTTTTTTCATAACTTCCTCCAATTTCCGTAAAATCGTCACCCGGCATCTGAGAAGCAAAAAGCAAAGAAGCTTTAAAAACAATATACCGCAGTTCTGCCAGAAATCAACAAAATAGGGAATGTATGCGGTTCCAAAATCGAAAGGGCGCCCGAGATTTCGGACGCCCTCGCCAGCCGCTGCGCGATAATCCACAACGCCGCGGCAATTTATCAACGCACCAGCAGCATCTTCTTTGAAATCCGGGTGCTGTTGACAGTCAGGCGGGCATAATACACACCGGAGCCAGCCTCACGCCCGTCGTCCGTCCTGCCATTCCAGATCGCAGTATGATATCCAACGTCGAATTGCCTGTCGAGCAAGGTCCCGACTTTCCGGCCGAGAACGTCGAATATCTCAAGCTTCACCCAGCCCGTATTTGGCAGGCCGAATCGCATCGTGGTTGTGGGATTAAAGGGATTCGGGAAGTTCTGCCCGAGCGTGACCTTTTCAGGCAATCCGGAGTAATATTCCGATTCCACACCCACTCCCGATGATAATGTCATCCTGAACATCCAGTCGTAGAAGGGATAGAGGTTCCATCCGGAGGCGTCGTTATGCCAGTATGAGAAACGATCCATCGTACCGCTGCCGTCAGCACCGATATAAGGTCCTGACGCCGTTATGTCCGGCCAATGGACAACCACCCACAGCGGCTCCGTCGCCATTACAGGTGCTGAAAAGTCAAAGCTGGCCCAGTTGTCCGGGGCGGGCAATTCAGGATTCTCGATTGCGGCGTGGTAATTGGCCGTATCCGGCAGGCCATCAAGCTCCGCCGTCACCAGAAGATAATCCAAAGTGCCATCGTAAGCCGCCGGAGCAATATAAATCCTGACATTAGTGATGGTGAATGGAGCGATGACATTAGGATTGAATTTCTCCGCGAATTTGCGATTCGATGAGCTCGGGTAGGCATCAACCCAAATCGAGACGTCGGGGCGGCCGTCGTCGTAGAGCATCTCCTGGACCACGTGGAATTCCCTGGTGATAGTGTTGTTGGTGGGGGTATAGTCGCTGTCGACCGTGGCGGTGAATATCGCCCTGTAAAGCCCGTTGATATTCGGGGTCCATCCCTCGAATTCCAACTCCTCTTCGGCGTACGGTTCCAGGTCGTAAACCGTGGAAATCGTCGAGAACAACTCGGCGCCGGTGGAATCCTGGATGGATAGAGTCACGTCGACGGTCTCGTAAAAAGAGCCCATATTCTTGAATGTCGCCTTGGCCGTGACCGGCCATTCCACTGTTGCCTCGTCGAATGGAGACTGCACCGACATGGCCTGGATGTCATGCCAGCTGCGGAGCATTAACGTCATCTCATTGTTGGACAAATCTTGATCGCCCGCCATTGACGCCGAGAACTTTATGCGATACCTGCCGCTGCCGGGCATCGTGAACGCCGGATAGAAGACCGGGTATATCTGGAAGGACGGGAGATTGAGCACGTTTACCACGTTGCTGTAGATTACCTGGTCATTTTGCATATTGATAACGGTGCAGGCCGTGGCGAAGGTGGCCTCCTGGCTTCCGACATTGATATATGTCGCGGAGGGTATTGCAACTTCACCGGGCGCCAGAAATTCGCCCGGCTCGTCTATCGAGGCCACCGCGACATCGTTGGTCAGCGGGTCGCGTACTTTTATGGAATAGAGCATGCCGCCATTGCCGAATTGCCTGGCATGAACGGCCTTGCCTCCGGCGGAGGCATAATGTCCGGAGTCGGATATGGCCACCGAGAATACCGAACCCGGCTCATCGAGATCGTCGGCCAGCAGGAAAATGGGCACGCTGCTGGTTCGAATAAAGCAGGTTACGACATCGCCAAATGTAGCGCCATATTGACCCCAACTGCCGGCGATCGCATACCGGCCGGTCGTCGAAAGAGCCACCGAGGCCACCATATCACCGTATTCATCGTAATCTATCAATTCGGTGCCGGAGTCACCATCCCACATCTGGAATTTTCCGCCGCCAATCTGCCCGCCGACAAAATCGAGTGTCCCGCAAACCACTGTTGAGCCGTCATCGGAAAGATCGACAGCCGTCACCCAGTCGTGGCCGGTGGCTCGGATCCAGTGAGTATCATAAGTGGTCCCACTCCATTGATAGAGATAAACCACGCCTGTATAATCGCCGTTGGCGATACGCGAGCCGTTGGACGAGACCTTGGCGATACCCTGGGAATAATTCGGCAGAGCCTCCCTGACATTGCCGCTGGGAATTTCATAGACATAAAGCTGCCCGTAGCAGGACACCACCGCCACGCTGCCGTCGAGCGATAGATCCACGCCGTATAGACCCTGGGTCGGCACGAAATGGCGGGTGAAGATGGTATCCTCGGTGGCAATGCTATAGATGGCCAGGACTCCATCGTTCGCTCCCATCGCGGAGACTATAGCCAACAGATTACCATTGCCCGAAAACGAAGCTCCGCCGCCATTATAGCCGGCATCAAAGGCATACTGATAATCGGGAAGGGGCGATTCATGATTCCACAGGAAAAGGGGCAGGCCGGCGCCTGTACCAGCGAATTTTGAATCGCTGGCTCCCACGGGCATGGTCCAGGGGGTTTCGACATTGTAGCGCCATAAGGGGTATTCCAGGCCGGCCGAGGCGTAAGCGGAGTAACGCATATTGTTAAGCCACCAGCCGGCGAAAATCATCGAGCCGTCAGGTGAGGTTGTCGTGTTTTCGGCAATGGCGAATTCATGGCCGCGATCGACCCAGACCACCTGGCCCAGAATGTCGGGATTCCTGATCGGCAGGCGGCGCTCGAAATTGGTCGGGGTCTGCAATTGCCCGGGAGTCGTGGCTCTCATCAACTGCCGGCCGTTTCGGCTGGCAAAATCATACCGGATAAACCCGTTGTCATCCGATGCCGATGCCGCGAAGCAAAGGATGATGACCAATAAAACTATCAGCCATATTCTCATTTACCCTCCCAAGTTGTTGGAAAAACCTCAATGTTATGATTCTGACTTGATTTTTTTAACATAATCGCCAGGCTCCAGATTCGGAATCTGCGGCAAAGTCGAATAGCCGCCATCCATTCTTGAATATAAGGATAGTTGTGTCTAATTCAAGGGAAATGCGCATGGGTTTGGAAATATCGGTCTGGGGCGCCGAATGGCGAGATTTCAGGGCGGTCGCGCGGTCTCACCGGAAGGGGATCGGCCTGACATGTGGTCATATCTCTCAGTCGGGGGCATCGTTATCTATTGACTTGGCGGCATCGAAACCATAAATTTTCAGCCAGCATGAAGCTCTTAAAGGAATTGGAGAGGGATAGCAGGAATAAGATCCTGGGGCTTCTGCTATTCATTCTCGCGCTTTTGCTCCTGGTAAGCTCGGTTTCGTACTATTTCGGGCAGGACCATGGCGGCATACGGGCCGGTATCAAGGCCGGCGAATATTCCCGGCTTTGGGACGCTGACCCGTCAAACCGCGGCGGCATCCTGGGCGGCGCTATCGCCGCATTCCTCGATATCATCTTCGGCATCTGTTCGATATTCATACCTTTTGGCCTGGCGCTGTGGGGGATCAACCGCTTTTTCGGCCACTCTTTGGAAAATTTGACCAAGCAGACCGCCCTGACAGTGTTCTTTCTCCTTACCCTGGTTGTCCTGATTTCCCTGTTTCAGGCCCGCGCGGATTTCTCGCTACTGGGGCTGACATTCGGCGGCGCACTCGGCCATTTCCTCGCCAGCGGGCTTGTCGCACTTGTGGGCAGCCTCGTGGCCTTTACTCTGGTCCTGTCGCTTTTCATAACCGGGCTGATATTCGTCGTTCCGTCAATTGTCTCGGGTGGACGTAAGAGGGTTCTCGAATCGGCCGGCGGTATTTTCCGGGCTGTCATGGAACGGCTCAAACCTGCTCGCAAAACCAAAGCCAGGGTGCTGACTGAAACAAAGATTCCCGACGGCGGCGCAGCAAAGTTCAGGAAAAAGGAATCGGGCGAACAGGAATCAGCTTCCTTCGATGACAAGACTGCGGCGGAAATCGCCGCCACCTCACATGCCCCCCTGATCCCGGGCGCCGATCAACCGGAGGTTTCGGCTCTCAATCGTGTCAAAAGCACCCGTGTTACGATAGAGAAAGGCTCTTACCGCCTGCCATCGATAGAGCTTCTGAGTGAGCCGCCCAAGGATGGGCCCGTAGTCGACGATTCCTATTACAAGAAGACCGCCGAGGCCCTCAGGCACACGCTTCTGACTTTCGGCGTCGAGATCGAGGGAGGCGAGGTCAATATCCTTCCCGGTCCGATCATCACGCGGTTCGAATTCAAACCGGCCTCCGGTATCAAGGTGGCTCAAATCGTGAACCTGGCCGATGATTTGGCGCTGGCCATGCAGGCCGAGCGAATCAGGATCGTGGCCCCCATACCTGGGAAGCCGGCCGTCGGTGTCGAGATACCTAACAAGGTCAAGCGTGGCATTTATATTCGCGAGATTGTCTCCTCCGCGGCTTTCATGCAGGGTGAGGGACGGCTCCTTATGGCGCTGGGCAAAACCATCAGCGGTGAGCCATACGTTGTCGACCTGGCCAGGATGCCGCATTTGCTAATTGCGGGAGCCACGGGAAGCGGTAAATCGGTCTGCCTGAATTGTATCTTGACCAGCCTTATTTACAGGCTCCACCCCGACGAGTTGAGATTCATCCTGATCGATCCCAAGCGCCTGGAACTCTCTGTCTATGACGGCCTGCCGCACCTCGAAAAACCAGTCGTGACCGAGATGAAGGACTCCGAGAAGATGCTCTCCGACGCCGTGCTGGAGATGGAAGACCGCTACCGCCGCCTGGCCAGGGCCGGATGCCGTAATATCATTGAATTCAACAACCGCGAAAAAGATATCCTGCCATATTTGGTGATCGTTGTTGACGAGTTGGCCGACCTGATGATGAGCGGCCTGTCCCGTGTCGAGGCCCTGATAACGCGCTTGGCGCAGATGGCCCGGGCGGTCGGTATCCATCTGATATTGGCCACGCAAAGGCCGTCGGTTGATGTAATCACCGGGTTGATCAAGGCCAACTTCTCGACCCGCATCGCATTCCAGACAGCATCTAAAGTCGATTCGCGAACTATCCTCGATGCCAACGGAGCCGAAAAGCTCTTGGGTCGCGGCGACATGCTCTTTTCCAGCCCCGGTTTCGCCGAACCGATGAGGATACATGGCGCCTATATTTCGGTGGAGGAGACCGAGCGCCTGGTGGAATATATCAGCCAGCAGGAATACCGCACCAGGCCGATCGAGATATTCGAGAAGAGCGAGGAAGAATCTATCCCCGGATTCGATCCGGCCTCCGATCCTCTCTTCAAGGAGGCTGTCGAGCTGGTCATTCGTCACAAACAGGGTTCTGTTTCGCTCTTACAGAGACGATTGGGTGTCGGCTACCAGCGGGCGGCGCGATTGATCGACCAGCTCGAGCAGTACGGCGTTGTCGGCCCTTACGATGGCAGCAAGGCCCGCGAGGTCCTGGTCGATGAATCTTTCCTGGATTCGAGAGAGTATAAGAAATAACATCGGGAAGTTGCTGTAGGTCGGGTTCATCGAGCGAGGCCATTTGGACGAGCGGGGGAACCCGACAATCTGAGAAAATGAAAACGCTACGCCGAATCGATTTGAGAGAGAGGTTGTATTTTTTGACGGTGGTGACCGATGGCCGCCGGCGCCTGCTTTTGAAAGACGTGGACATCTTCTGGCAAAGCTGGGACGAGCAGGAATTGGATGCCTGGGTCATTCTGCCCGAACACTTCCATGTGATGCTGGCCAACGGCGCCAGGTGCATTTCGGAGATCATGCATCGCTTCAAGCGCAGGTACTCGACCCGGCACGCCTTCAAATTCGGAACCGGCAAAGTGTGGCAGAACCGGTTTTGGGACCACATTATCCGGGACGAAGACGACTATCACCAGCACCTCGACTACATTCACTTCAATCCGGTGAAGCACGGGCTAGTTGAAAAGGCGCACGATTATCCCCATTCGTCCATTAAAAAATTCAAGGATTGGTATCCTGAGGATTGGGGCGTATTAGAGACCGAGGAGCCACAAGGTGAGTTCGGGGAATGAATGTCGGGTTCCGCCGACCTCGTCCTGCGGACTCGGTCTTCATGAACCCGACCTACCGAGTATGAATTCATGAAAGTAGCATTTAGCGACCTGATTGGAGAATAAGCAAAATGTTGGCCGTTTTTATAACCCTAGCCCTGTTAACCTTGACCACGGATCCCCACGGCGATGAGCTTCTGAACAAGATGGCGCAGCGATATTCGGCCGCCGAGGGTATCCAGTGGACCATGCAGTCATCGGTGCATTCCCCGGCATTCGATGAAACCGAGACGACACCGGTGGAATTCGCGTTCAATACCCCGGATACTTTCTATTTCAAAAGCCCTCAGGAGGAGATCCTGGGGATTGCCGACACTATCTGGGTCATGTCCAAGCGGCACAAGCAGATTCAGAAGAAGATGACCGAGGCTTATGTCATGCCTGCCGACCTGATCATCAATTGGCACGAGCGCTACGATATCGAGGGGTACTCGGTCAAAAAGGGCGTGAACGAGTTCGAACTCGCCGGGCACGATGGTGTAAGACCAACAGCCTTGAGATTAACTGTCAGCAAGGACGACCGTATCCAGAAAATCTATTATGAGGATTCGTCGGGCAACGATGTTACCCTGAAAATCAAAAGCGAGAAGCTCCTCCGGGCGCCCAGGCTCAATCTGTTCCACCAGAGGGTGCCTAAGGGCTATAGAATCATCGACTTAACAGAATAGATATTATTATCCAGGTTAAATGATTTGTATGGCAATTGTATCTGAAATGGTTATATTTTAGTTATGATTACCGCTAAAAATCCGGGGGGATCTCCCGCGTAATGGGGGAAACAAAGCAAAAAACCTATTACCTGGCGACATTGGGTTGCCCCAAGAACGAGGTTGATTCCGAGGCAATCGAGGCCGACCTGGTCGCGGCCGGGTTAATCAAGGCCAACGATTCAACGTCCGCGGATCTTGTTATTGTTAACAGTTGCGGCTTTGTCAATGACGCCAAAGTCGAGAGTATCCACACGGTGCTGGACCTCAATCAGGATCGAGGTAAGGATTCCGTGCTGGTGCTTTGTGGATGCCTTCCTGCCAGGTATAACCTGACCCGTTCATTGGACGAGGTGGACATTTTCCTTCCCTGGAACAAGCATGAGGAGCTTCGCCAGCGGCTGGCCGAAATTGGCTGGCAGGTCGGGAAACTACCAATTGAATGTAAACGGATGCCACCTAAAACGCCCTACGGCTATATTCGCATATCCGAGGGTTGCGACAACCACTGCGCCTACTGCGCCATCCCCGCCATTAAGGGGCCGTTCGTCAGCCGTCCCCCGGATGAGATCATCGAGGAGGCTGAATTTCTATCCGCCAATGGGGTCAAGGAGTTGATTCTTATTGGCCAGGATACGACCCTTTACGGCAAGGGACTGGCCGAGCCGGCCTCTCTCGGGCGGCTCTTGAATAGACTCGCCGAGTTTTCATTGGATTGGATCAGGCTTCTTTACGCCCATCCGGCGCACCTGGACGATGAGGCGATCTCGGCCATGATTCAAAACGACAGGGTGGTCAAATATGTCGATCTGCCTTTGCAGCATATCAACGACAGGCTGCTGAAGAAGATGAACCGCAAGGTGACACGGCGCCATATTGAAAAGCTGATCGAAAAACTGCGTTCCCGGATACCTGGGATCGTGCTTCGCACTACATTCATCGTAGGTTTCCCCGGCGAGACCGACCTGGAATTCGCCGAGCTGCTGGAGTTCTGCGAAAAAACGGAATTTGACAATGTCGGAATTTTCAAGTATTCGCCCGAGGATGGCACCCCGGCCTACAGGTTCCGCGGCCGGCTCGATGTCGAGACGATCGAGGAAAGATACTTGACTCTGCTCGATGCACAGAATATGATTTCAGCAGGCAAGCAGAAAGCGCGCCTGAAATCGAAAGAACGGGTTCTGCTGCATGGGGTCGATGGCGATGGCAAGGGGTATGCTCGAGGCTGGTTTCAGGCCCCCGAGATCGACGGGCAGATTATTATCGAAAACTGCATGGCGGACCCCGGCGGGTTTGTCGACGTGGTGATCGAGCGAAATGACCCGTATGATCTGTTCGCCAGGCAACTTAACCGCCAATCTCCGGGCGGAGTAGATGGGAGGTAACGTGGCTTTGACAGGCAAAAAAATAAGAACGTCGGGAATCATAGTCTCCCGTCCTGTTAGCTTTACCTTTCTTTTAATCTATTTCCTGCAGGCGGTCTGCATCGTCTGGCTTATCTACCAGTATATCGAGCATCAGAAAACGATAACCAACCAGCAGAAGAAAATCGAGGAGCTCGAGCAGAAGGTCAAGATTCTCGACATTATCGAGGAATACCAAATCGGTTTCAATGACCAGGAGGTCATGACTCTGACCAACGTCATTTTCGACGAGAGCGACAAATTCGGCCTCGACCCGCTTCTGATACTGGCGGTTATAATTGCGGAAAGCTCGTTCAGGAAACACCAGGTTTCCGAGATGGGCGCCGAGGGACTCATGCAGCTCATGCCTAAGACCGCCCAAACGGTGGCCGCCAAGTGGGGGATTGAATGGCCCCAGAAAGAGGGCCTGCGCAACCCGGGGCTGAATGTCAGGGTGGGCACGGCATATCTATTCGAATTGATCCTTGAATTCAAGGATATCAAGCGCGCTATCACGGCCTATAATATCGGGGTCGGCGTGACCAGGGAATACGCATATTTCGGCGCCACCCCGCCGGCCAGGTATTATAACAAGGTCAGGAAAATTTATCAGGAATTGCGGAGCCGCTTTGAGAAAAAATAGATTATTCGTCGGCGGCGGCTGTCTTCTCGCGCTTTCGATTTCAACCGCGTCCGCCGGCCCGATATCCAACGAGCAAGTCGTTATAAGCGCCACCGCCCGCGCGATCGACACCCTCTATACCAGAGTGACACCCCGGGATTTGAACATCATATCCGATAGCGGGGGCCTGGACAAACTTATTTTATACGGTATCTCGGAGGGCTTGAGGGGGAAATTCGATCGTATCATGATTGCCACAAGCCCCGAGACCACCGGCTACAACCTCTATTTTGACATGCTGGGATTTGATCTGGGTTACCGCGCGGGATCGTCACGTGGATTTCTAAAGGGGCGAATGATCAGGCGTGAGCTGCAATGTGAACTGCGTATAAATATCAGAGATGGCAGGGATGGGGCCCTTCGCGAAACGAAGAATCTGGGCGTTGGCTACATCGACGAAATCGAGCGCTCCGATGTCAGTTTCGTGAACAGCCGCGAGATACCCGAGTTGGCCCCCGAGCCGCCCGGATCGAGCTGGTCGCGCTATGCCGAACCGTCGCTTGTGGTCGCCTCCGTGGGCGCGTTGGTTTACTTGTTTTTCGCTAACAGATGAGGTTGTCTTGATGAAACGTCTGGTATTATCGGTTATTTTATTTGGAATGGTCGGCGCTGTGCTATCGTGCTCGAAAGGCGGCCTTAAGGAAATGCTGGGACCCCGGGAGCAGTTCCAGAAAGCAATGGCATACTATGATAATGAGGACTTTCTCAAGTCCCAGGCCGAATTCCAAAAGGTGGTATATGGGTTCCCCGGACAGCCGTTCGTGGACTCCGCCCAGTTTTACCTGTCGATGTCATATTATCAAATTGAAAGCTATCCTGAGGCGATTGGGGAATTCAAGCGCCTGCTTCAGGCGTATCCAACATCGGCGCTGGCCGATGACGCCCAGTATTATGTCGGCATGTCTCATTTCAACGAGTCGCCGGGATTCACCAAGGATCAGACCGAAACTTATGCCGCTATCGACGAATTCGGAGTTTTCCTCGACAGGTTTCCATCGAGCTCTTACGCCGGGGACGTTCAAGCCAGGCTCGATATACTCTATGACAAGCTGGCCAGGAAGTTATTCAAGAGCGGCCAGTTGTATCTAAAGCTCAACGATTTCGAGCCGGCCCTGATATATTTCGAGCAAGTCAGGGACAATTATCCGGAGACCGAATGGGCCAGGTTGGCTCTCTACTACACCGGCGAGGCGCAACTTAAGCTCGGCCGCAAATCCGACGCTCTGGAGACATTCCAGAATTTCGTAACCGCCTTTCCCGACCATAAGCTCTCGAAAAAGGCCAGGGAACAGATAGAGAAGCTTAGCCCCGCTCAGGCAGGGGGATAAGATTGGCGCGCGTGGGCATACTGGGAGGCACCTTCGACCCGCCGCACAATGGTCATATCGCCATAGCCAGGGCCGCGCTCGACCAACTGCGGCTTTCGAAGATTATTTTCGTGCCGGCGCGAATACAGCCCCATAAGATACTGACAACCACCGCACCGGCCGAGGCCAGGCTCGATATGCTGCGACTGGCATTAGATGGCGACGACGCTTTCGAGATATCCGATATCGAGCTTCGGCGCAATGGGCCATCATATACGGTCGATACGCTGGAGGAGTTCAGACAAGAACGTCCGCATGACGATTTCTTTCTCATCATCGGCGCTGACAATATATCCGAGATCGAGACCTGGCACAATCCCGGCCGGATATTCGAGCTGGCCACTGTTGCCGCCGCCAACCGTCCCAATTTCACGCCATCGGGCAAATATATGCATGCAATTGTCTATTTTTCCATGACTCCCACCGATATCTCCTCGACTGAGATCAGGGAGCGGATCGCCGGCGGCCGGCCGATCTCGGAAATGTTGCCGTCCGTGGTAGAAGAATATATCAAGAAAAACGGACTATATTCCAATGTCTAAGCTGATTTTGATAGATGGCTCGGCGGTGGCCTACAGGGCGTACTTTGCTTTCATCCGCAATCCCCTTATCAACTCACGGGGTGAGAACACCGGGGCGGTCTTCGGATTTATCAACTCTCTCATGAAAATCATCAAGGAACATAAGCCGGATTATATCGCCGTGGTTTTCGATACCGCCGCTCCCACATTCCGCCACAAGATCCACGCCGATTATAAGGCAACGCGTCCCCAGATGCCTGTGGAGTTGATCGAGCAGCTTCCCTGGATCAATCAGGCGATCGATGCGTTCAGAATCAAGACCCTGCGTATCGAAGGTTACGAGGCGGATGATATAATCGGCACGCTGTCGGAGAGGGCCGCCAGGACAGGCATGGAAACGCTGCTATTCTCGGGCGATAAGGACTTTTTCCAATTGGTGCGCGACGATGTCAGGATACTCCATCCCAGGGATTTCGCCATTCTCGATGCCGCCGGTGTCAAAGAGCGATTTGGGGTCCTGCCGGAGCAGGTGATAGATACCCTGGCTCTTATGGGTGACACCTCTGATAATATCCCCGGTATCCCCGGTGTTGGACCCAAGACCGCGGTCGGCCTGATAGAGGAGTTTGGCAATCTCGATAAGGTCCTCGAGGATGGACCGAAAAAAAGAAAGGGGAAACTGTCCGAGCTTCTCAAGGAGCATGCCGATCTGGCCAGGCTGTCGCGCGAGTTGGCCACAATCATGACCGATTGTCCGATCCAATTGGAATTCGACGAGCTCAAAACACGCGAGCCGGATTTGGATTCGCTTGTCCCGCTTTTGCGTCGGTTGGAATTCAAGGGGCTGGCCGATAAATTCGCCGCCCCCGCGGCTGAAAATCTATTCGATCAGCAGAGCGAAAAGACAGCCGACAATTATAAGGCTGTCCAGACACTTGATGAGCTTGATACTATCCTCGCCGAGGCCGAGAAAAAAACGGAAATCGCGCTCGACACCGAAACCACGGGCCTGGAGGTCATTGAGGCCGGCTTGGTCGGAATCTCCCTCAGCATGCAAGAGGGGACTGCGTTCTATTTTCCGGTTGGCCACGCCGAGGGCAGTAACCTGCCGAAAAGCGAGGTCCTGGGGCGATTCTCTCGCTTTTTCCAATCGAAAACGAAGATTATCGGCCACAATATCAAATTCGACCGCCAGATTTTGCGCAATCACGGTGTCGAGATGCGCAACCTCTCTTTTGATACCATGATCGGCGCCTACCTTCTCGAGCCGGGCAAACGCTCTTATGACATGGATTCGCTGGCTCTCGAGTATTTCAATTATCGAAAAGTCTCGATTACGGAGTTGATCGGGTCCGGCAAGAAGCAGATAAGTTTCGCCCGGGTGCCGATTGAAAAGGCGGCGCCGTACGCCTGTGAGGACGCTGATTTCACATTGCGCCTTAAATCGCTTCTGGAGCCGCAACTGGCCAAGCTGAAGCTTCAGCCGCTGATGAACGAAATCGAAATGCCGCTGGTGCCGGTCTTGGGCGATATGGAGGCCGCCGGAGTCAGAATAGATACCGGATTTCTGAAGGAACTCTCGCTGGTCTATGGGCAAAAGATGAAAGAGGTCGAGGAGCGAATCTACAAGGAGTGCGGCGAGATTTTCAATATCAATTCGCCTCGGCAACTCGGGAAAATCCTGTTCGACAAGCTCAAGTTGGCCTCGACCAGGCGCACTGCCAAGGGCGGGGCCAGGGCAACCTCGGTTGACATTCTCGAAAAGTTGGCCGAGGCTCATCCTGTCCCCCGGATGGTTCTCGAGTATCGCCAGCTCATGAAACTCAAGTCCACCTATGTCGATGCCTTACCCCTTCTGGTCAGCCGGAAAACAGGACGGGTGCACACCAGCTTCAATCAGACAATTGCCGCCACCGGCCGGCTGTCATCATCCGATCCCAATCTGCAGAACATCCCGATCAAGACTGAGGAGGGTCGCGAGATCCGGAAAGCCTTCATCCCCGGCGACAAAGACTTCCGCATATTATCGGCCGATTACTCCCAGATCGAGCTTCGCATAATGGCCCATTTCGCCAACGACAGCACCATGATCAAATCGTTTCAGGCCAGCGAGGATATTCATCGCCGCACCGCCGCTGAGGTCTATGGGGTGGATATCAAAGACGTTTCTCCGGAGCAGCGTCGCGCCGCCAAGACCGCCAATTTCGCCATCATCTATGGTGTTTCGGCATATGGGCTGTCGCAACAGTCGGAGCTGTCGCTTACGGAGTCGAAAGATTTCATCGATATCTATTTCGAGCGATACCCCGGTATCAGGAAATATACCGAGGAGATAAAAGAGTTCGCCCGCAAGAACGGCTATGTGACGACTCTGTTCGATCGTCGGCGTTATCTGACTGATATCAACGCCCAATCGGCCCAGGCCCGGCAATTTGCCGAGCGGATGGCAATCAACATGCCGATCCAGGGTACCGCCGCCGACATGATCAAGATCGCCATGATTCGGATTGCCGATAAGATGCGGGGCATGAAATCGCGGATGATTCTGCAGGTGCACGACGAGCTTGTGTTCGATGTCCATGTCGACGAGGTGGATCGCCTCAGGGAAATGGTCGTGCGCGAAATGGAAGGGGCGGTGAAGCTTCGAGTCCCCATCAAGGCCGATGTTGCAGTCGGCCAGAACTGGCTGGAAGCGAAATAGGAAATTTTCGAAAAGGAATCGGAAGGAAAAGAAGATTATGAATCCCAGCCACCAATTCCTGATTCTTAGTGTAAGGGCGTATTGCGATACGCCCCTACAATATAAATTATACGCCTGCTTAGGTTAGATCTGCTATGCCTGAGAAACGCAAATCTGTCATAATCGGCCTGACCGGCGGCCCCGGGACCGGGAAATCGCTGGCCGCGAAGTTCCTTCGTAACAAAGGCGCCGTCGTCCTTTCCGGTGATGAGGCCGGCAAGAGGGCGGTGGAGACCCGGTCGGTGCGCGATAAGCTGGTTAAAGCGTTCGGGCGAGAAATCCTGAAGCGCGATGGCGGCCTCGACCGCAGAAAACTTGGCCGGATTGTTTTCGGTGATCCGGACGAATTGGAAAAACTAAATGACATTGTCCATCCAGGTCTACTGCGAATTCTAAAGGCCGATTTAGAGGAGCAGAAAAGGAAGCGCGTGCGCCTCGTTGTCATCGACGCCGCGCTGATTTTCGAATGGATGATCGCCAACTGGTGCGATTATATCTTGGTGGTGACTGCCCGACGCGATATCCGCATGGAGCGTCTGATCAAATCCGGCCTGACACGCAAAGAAGCCATTGACCGCATAAATTCCCAGATCCCCGACCGCGATAAGGCCGCCCTCGCCGATTATGTGATCGAGAACAACGGCACCAAGGCGGAGTTTCGGCGCAAGGTGGATGAGTTTGTGAATCTAATAATTGTAGGGGCGTTCAATTGAATGCCCCATGATCGAAAGGGTCATCGCGAGCGACCCATTTGGGGAGCCCAGACGGGTCCAACGGACCCGGCGGGTCCGTCTGGACGTGGCGATCGCATTGCATTCAACCGACTTTTGGAAATGCGTGAGATTGCCACGGCTCAAATGGGCCCCGCAATGACTGAGTGCCAGCAGGCATGTCCCGCCTTTTCTATTGACTAACATCGCATTATGAGATTAATTCGCAATGAAAGTTATGGTGGTTTGCCCACTTTTGGGAGAAAGAATCGAATTGCGCAAAGGAAATTTCAAACAACTCAAGAACAAGCTCGGCAAGATCAAATTGTTGATTTTCGATGTCGACGGTGTCCTGACAGACAATACGGTATGGATGGGGGCTGACGGCGCCGAGCTCAAACGCTTCAATGTCGCCGACGGCATGGGGGTCTATATCGCCCGCCGGGCCGGAATCCCGACGGCATTCATCTCCGGGCGGCCCTCGGTGGCGACTATCGCGCGGGTCAACGAGCTGGGAATCGAGGATTTTTTCCAGGAGCGCGGCCCCAAACGTGTCCCGTTTGAAAAGCTTCTGGGAAAATACAAGCTCACCGGCGAACAGGTGGCGTTCATGGGAGATGACGTTATCGACGTGCCGCTCATGAAACTGGCCGGAATATCGGCGACTGTTCCGCACGCGCCGGCCTATATCAGGAAATACGCTGATATCGTGACCACGCACGAGGCCGGCATGGGCGCCGCCCGAGAGCTGGTCGATCTGGTCATTCAAGCGAAAGGATTCGACCCTGTCGATCTCACTTATAAATAAAGCCCGCGAGGTAGTCCTCAAAGAGGCCGAGGCCGTGCGTTCCATGGCCGACCGCCTCGATTCCAATTTCGAGAAGGCGGTCGATCTGCTATACAACTTGAAAGGCCGCGCCATCATATCCGGGATCGGCAAATCGGGCCAGATCGCCAGGAAGATTGCCGCCACGCTGTCCTCGACCGGCACGCCGGCCTTCTTCATCCACCCCACCGAGGGGATTCATGGCGATATCGGGATGGTGCTTTCCGGCGATGTTGCCATTGTCATCAGTAAATCGGGTGACACCGAGGAAGTCATCAAGCTCCTGCCGATTTTCAAACGGCTCGAGGTTCCGATTATCGCGATCACAGGAGACACCAATTCGCCGCTGGCCGAGGAGTCAGATGTCGTTCTCGACGCCTCTGTTGACTGCGAAGCCTGCCCGCTCGATCTGATACCGACATCATCCACCACGGCGGCGCTTGTCATGGGGGATGCCCTGGCGGTGGTTCTTCTCGAAATGCGCGGTTTCACCACCGACGATTTCTCATTCATCCATCCCGGTGGGGCGCTGGGCCGCAAGCTGGTCAAGGTCGGCGAGTTGATGCATACCGGCGCCGAGCTCCCGATCGTGCGGCATGATGCCGCTTTCAGAGATATGGTGCTGGAAATGACCTCGAAACGATTCGGCTTGACGTTCGTAGTGGATGATAAGGGAAAAATGATCGGCATCTTTACCGATGGTGACCTTCGCCGTACGGTCGAAAGCCACGTCAATCCGATGAACCTGACCGCCGGGCAAATCGCCACGCCAAATCCCAAGCGGATATCAGCCCACGAATTGGCGGCCACGGCGGTGGCTATCATGGAGGATTACAAAATCACCAGCCTGGTTATCACCGATGATGAGAATAGGCCGGCCGGCCTGATCCACTTGCACGACCTGTTGAGGGCCAAGGTGGTCTGATGTCATCGGGCAGGAAAATCAAGAACGATATTATCTATGGCCTGCTAAGGGGCGTCATGTCTATTATCGAGTCCCTGCCGCGTGATATGGCTCTTAAGTTCGCGGGTGTGCTTGGCGAGATGGCGGCTATTTTCGATTCGAAAGAACGCCACCTGGCCGAGAATAATCTCCGCCGCGCCTACGGCAACGCTTGGGACGATGAGAAAATCGAAATGGTGGCCCGCGAGTGTTTCGCGCAGCTCGCCCGTAACGCCGCTGATGTTATCCGCTCACAGCAGTGGGACGAGTCCGAGCTGGCTGACATGGTCCGGGAAGTGGTCGGTTTTGAACATTTCGAGACCGCCTATGCCAGGGGGCGCGGAGTCGTTGGTGTCACCGGCCATATCGGTAATTTCGAGCTATTGGCGGCCTGGTTTTCGTCGGTCAAGAGAGTTCGGCTCTCGGTAATCGGAAGGAAGTTGTATGACGAGAGACTCGATGAACTTGTTATTGAACATCGTGAACGCTGGGGCATGGAGAATATTCCAAGCGATTCGCCGAAGCGGGTCCTCGAGGCTCTTCGCAACGGGCGGATGCTGGGCGTGCTGATGGACCTTGATTCCTCGCGTGTGGCGGGGTATTTCGTGCCATTCTTCGGACATCCGGCCAAAACCGCCGCCGGGGCGATCGCAATTGGCCGCCGAACTGGCAGCCCGGTCGTGCCGATGGCGCTTTTCCGTCGCCCAGACGATTATTACAAAATCGTGGTGCTGCCTGCATTCGATATCCCCTGCACCGATAATAAAGAGGAGGATATTATTATGGCGCTCGCGCAATGCAACCGGGCATTGGAGGAACTCATCAATATCGATCCGACACAGTGGGCCTGGATACACAACCGCTGGAAAAGCAAACCGGCTTCGGGGTCGGATAATAAAGGCGGCTTGCCGGTCGCCGACCCGGCCGCCGATGGGGAGGAGTTCGGCTTATCAAACGCTTAATCTGCATAATGTCTGTTCTGGCGTTTACCGCCTGCGAGCAGACACCCAAGCCGACACCGCAGCAGGCCGCAGGCAAAATGCCGGATTCGATTCTCGAGCACGCGACCATAGTCATGACCTCGGCCGGGCTAAAAAAAGCCGTCATGCTGGCAGACACCCTGTACATTTTCGAAAAGGAAGATTCATCGACCGCGATTGCCGTCAAGGTCGATTTTTATAACGATGCCGGCCAATTCCAGTCGACTCTGACTGCCAATCGCGGCCTGGTCCGCCAGAAACGCGAGACATTTACTGTCTGGGGCGATGTGGTCGTGGCCAACGACACCTCGCGTTTGGAGACGCAATCGCTCGACTGGGATGCCAAACGGGGCCTAATCGCCACCAGTGATTTCGTGGAATTCCAACGTCGTGATGACATTCTCACCGGTTACGGCATGGAGGCCGACAGCAGACTCGAGAATGTGCGTATCCTGCGCGATGTCAAAGGCCGTATCAGCGATATCCCGCAATCTGAGGAAGCAATAGACAGCCTTGACTCGCCTCGAAAAGAAAGCCAGGTTCCGGAATGACCGATACCGGCCAGCCCAACGCCCTCAGGGAATCGCCCGCTCAGCCAACCCCGAAATCGAATCTTCGCTCGGAGAACCTGCTTAAAATCTACAAGCGACGCCGCGTGGTCAACGGTATCTCAATTGAAGTTAACTCCGGTGAGATCGTGGGGCTGCTGGGCCCCAACGGGGCCGGCAAAACGACCACATTCTACATGATCATCGGCCTGATTCGCCCCAACAGCGGCAAGATTTTCATGGATGATCACAACCTGACCCGTCTTCCAATGTACAAACGCGCTCGACGGGGTATCGGCTACCTGCCGCAGGAACCATCCATTTTCCGCAAGCTCAATGTCGAACAGAATATTATGGCCATTTTGGAGACGCTTCCCTTTTCTCGGAAAGAACGCAAGGAGCGCCTGGAGAAGCTACTCGAGGATCTCGATATCAAGCACCTGCGCAAATCGATGGCTTATAATCTCTCGGGTGGTGAGCGCCGGCGAGTCGAGATCGCGCGCGCCCTCGTAACCCAGCCCAAATTCATCCTGCTCGATGAGCCATTCTCGGGGATCGACCCGATCACGGTCGAGGAGATTCAGCGCATCATAGCCCGCTTGCGCGAAAACGGCCTGGGCATCCTCATTACCGACCACAACGTGCGCGAGACCCTCTCGGTGACCGACCGCGCTTATATCATTTTCGAGGGCACGATATTGAAATCGGGATCATCCCAATTTCTGGCCGATGACCCCGAAGCCCGCAAGATCTACCTTGGCGAGAAATTTCGGCTAAATTAGCGAATCCCGTGCCGGTGCAGTCGGGTGGCAACCCGACTGCACATTAACAGCTTAGTAGGTCAGGTGCCCCGGCACCTGACGCTCTTAATTTAATAATTAGCTGACAACTCAAAAGAGTCGAAACCACGGGGGTTTCGACCTAAGGCGGCGTCTGGAACACTTTCCTGGCGCCTGAGGATCTGACGTCACCTGGGATTGGCGTGTGATTGGCCAGCAAGCGTGTCGGGTCACGTCCGGCTGCTACCGGACTACGACCCGACACAACGAGGGCAGGTTAGTGATAACAGCAATAGGCATTTGTGTGAAAATTCCGGGGAAACTCCGCAAATTGTTTTCCCTTTACACTGCCCCCCCGGAATCATAAAATGCATGCGATGCGAGCGTGCGTTCTCATATTGGATTCCTGCGGTGTGGGGGAGATGCCCGATGCCGTCGACTATGGCGATATCGGGGCCAACACCCTTCGCAATATCGGCCTGGCGCTTGCCCGCCATCCATCTGGAGGGCTGTCGAAGGGCCTGGAGCTTTCCAGCATGGCCGGCCTGGGGCTGGGCAACATCGTCGATATCCCCGGCACGCCGCCGTCCAAAAAGCCCAAAATGTCATTCGGCAAAGCGGCCCAGCTTTCAGCCGGCAAGGATTCGACGGTCGGCCATTGGGAGCATTTCGGTATCATTACCAAAAGGCCTTTTCCCACCTACCCGAACGGTTTCCCGCCGGAGATCATCGCGGATTTCGAGCATCGCACGGGCCGCAAGGCGATCGGCAATAAGCCCGCCTCGGGCACCGAGATCATCAAGGAGCTCGGCGAGACGCATATGAAGACCGGGGCGCTGATTGTCTACACCTCGGCCGATTCGGTTTTCCAGGTGGCGGCGCATCGCCAGATCGTCTCGATCGACGAGCTCTACCGTTGCTGCCGCATCGCCCGCGAGATCATGACCGGCGAGCATGGCGTTTCGCGAGTTATCGCCCGGCCGTTCGATGGCGCGCCCGGGCAGTTCTATCGCACCGAGGAACGTCACGATTTCTCGCTGGCGCCGCCCTCGAAAACCGGCCTCGATATTCTCAAAGATGCCGGCTGCGATGTTATCGGGATCGGCAAGATTTACGACCTGTTCGCCGGTTCAGGAATCACGCAGACCCACCCGAGCAAATCAAACGCCGATGGTATCGACAAATTGATCGAAGTTCTGAGTTCCAATTTCAACGGCCTGGTGTATATTAACCTCGTGGATTTCGATATGCTCTGGGGCCATCGGAACGATCATATAGGCTTTGCCAAAGGCCTACGTTTTTTCGACAGCAGGCTTGACCGGATAACGGGTAAGCTTCGCGACGGCGACCTCTTCATCATCTCGGCCGACCACGGCTGCGACCCGACTACGCCATCGACGGACCACTCGCGCGAATATGTCCCGATACTGGCCGGCATTTATCCGTTCAATAAGCGGGGCGCGTTGCTGGGAACCAGACAATCATTTGCCGATATCGGGGCGACAGTTCTCGAATTATTTGGGTTGACGCAGCCGGTTGGCGAAAGTTTCTTGCAGGAATTGAAATGATAGATTGGGAAAAACTGATCTCGGCTGCCAGAGCGGTCCGCGAGAATGCCTATGCAAGATTTTCCAACTTCAAAGTCGGCGCCGCAATTTTATCGGCTGACGGCCGTGTCTTCACAGGATGTAACGTCGAAAATTCATCGTATGGCCTGACCATCTGCGCCGAGCGGGCCGCGCTTTTCAAAGCCGTCTCCGAGGGCGCGAAAGATATTATCGCGCTGGCCTTGTTCACCGATTCCGCGCCGCCGGCCCGCCCATGCGGCGCCTGCCGCCAGGTCCTTTTCGAATTCAATCCCGACCTGGAGATCGTGTCGGCCAATTTGAGCGGGAATGTGGATAAATTCAAATTATCGGATATATTCCCCGAGGGATTCAGGCTCGTATGAACCTGGGACGTGTGATCGGCTGCCTGTGGGCATCGGCCAAGCACGAATCTCTTTCCGGAGGCAAGCTCCTGATTGTATCTATCCTGGATAACAAGGGCAACACTACGGGGGCATATGAGGTTGCCTACGACACGGTCGACGCGGGAATAAATGATACTGTCATTACAGTCAGGGGATCATCGTCCAAAATGACATCGCAGACGGAGAGCGCCACCATTGATTGCGCTATCGTGGGAGTTGTTGATCATGTCGAAAGATGAATTGATCGAGAAAATTGTGAATGAGGTATTGGCCGGGCGTCAGGCGCTCTCGGGAAGGAATGATGATAGCGACGACGACTGCGGTCGCTGCGACGGATGCGGGCACTGCGTTTCCGAGCGCCCCGAGGCGGTAGCCCGTATCGCCAACGCCGGCGCCGGGCGGCTGACCTCGACAATCGGCGTGGGCAAGAATATCGACGCGGCCATTGCGGCCATGATAGATCATACCATACTGAAACCCAACGCCACCGCGCGCGAGATCGAACAACTCTGCGGCGAGGCGCTTGAATTCGGTTTCTACTCGGTCTGTATCAACCCGACCCACATCGCCCGCTGTCGCTCAATACTGGCCGGCTCGCAGGTCAAAGTCTGCACCGTGGTCGGATTTCCCCTGGGAGCCAACAGCACGACCGTGAAATCTTACGAGGCCAAAAATGCCGAGGCGATGGGGGCCGATGAGATCGATATGGTCATCAATATCGGA
>MEWP01000009.1:0-242 GCA_001775395.1 candidate division Zixibacteria bacterium RBG_16_53_22
CGAAAGGACTTGCTAATCAAAAAAGTGTCTCTTAAGTTAAGATACAAAGTGTCCAAATTTGTCTGAAGACATACACTCAAACCCCTCTTCTGTCCAAATTCATCTGAAGTCAAACAGCGACCAGAGGAAAGCCATTCAGTCTTACGCCTCGTTGAATGGACTTGAGCTTCTCGACTTCTATATTGATGACGCTATAAGCGGAGCTTCCTCAGAGGGCCGGGCTGCATTCCTGAAACTCATCG
>MEWP01000009.1:302-1230 GCA_001775395.1 candidate division Zixibacteria bacterium RBG_16_53_22
GACGTCAAGCGCTTCGGAAGAGTTGATAACGACGAGGCCGGATTCTACCGTTACCAGCTCCGCAAAAATGGCATCGAGGTTATTTACGTCTCAGAGGGATTCAACGGCGACGATACCGACGATCTCTTGCGCCCTGTCAAGCAGTGGCAGGCCCGCCAGGAGTTGAGAGACCTTTCCAAGGTCATAATCAGGGGGCTGCTCACCAGAAGCGAGGGCGGCTGGTGGATGGGCGGAACCCCGCCCTATGGTTATGACCTGGCTTATTACAGCGGGTCCGGAGACTTCATCTGCATCGTCAGGTTTATGGAAGACGGCACCAGGCAGATGTTGGATAAAGACGGTAATATAACCAGGACCATACTCAAGGGCGACGGCCTCAACTTCACCAAGAAAGACCGCTGCCGCTTGGTCCTAAGCTCTCCGGAAAGGGTCAAGCTTGTAGAGACCATTTTTAGCTGGTATTTAAGCGATGGCCTCGGCTACAGGGGGATCGCCAACAGACTGAACAGCCGGGGAATCAAGTCACCTCGGGGAGGATGTTACTCCCGGACTCACAAGGGGATGTGGGCCACTACGACGATCATGGCGATGCTCCAGAATCCCGCCTATACGGGCGACATGGTCTGGAATAGATTATCGATGGCCAAATTCCATCGCATCTCGAATGGGCGAGCGGTCACCTTGAAAGGCATACCATCTCATGATATTCAGAAAAACGGCCAGGAGGACTGGATCGTTTACAAAGACGCTCATCCGGCCATCATCTCCCGCTCGCAGTTCGAACAAATCCAAGCCAAACGCAAAGCCACCGCCAGATACGGGTATGCCAACTCCTATCGATGCGGCAACGGCGCCAACTCACCTTATCTTCTAACCGGCCTTATTCATTGTTCACACTGCGGCCACAATTGGACCGGCTTCAAACAAA
>MEWP01000009.1:1238-58460 GCA_001775395.1 candidate division Zixibacteria bacterium RBG_16_53_22
GACGACTCCAATCCATCCACCCTCTATTATGCCTGCGGTGGTTATTTCGGCAAGGGCCAGTCGGTCTGCCCGCGCAGGCTTATCCCCAAAGATGAGTTGGAGCAGTATGTCATGGACACGATAGGCGCCATGATCTCCGAGTACTTCACGGGGGATAACCTTACCATGCTGAGGAAGCTGGTCGAAGAGGAGGTCAATTCATTAATTCCGAATTCGGGCAATGAAATCGATCAGGTGGAATCGAGGCTGGCCGCGATAGATAAGATAATAAACAACCTCATTGACAATATGACCTCGGTTAACCGCGAGTTTGTCGATAAGCGAATCATTGAGCTCAAGAGTGAGAAGGCGGAGCTTGAGGGAAGGCTGAGAGCCTTGCAGGCCGAAGGCAAGAAGAGAATCGAAGCCGGGGCCATCATAGAGGAAGCCATGGCGATGGCCGCCAATTATAGGCGTGTGTTCGATGAGGGCACCGTCGAGGAAAAACGCTTCTTCTTGAGGGCCTTCCTTACCGACATAAGGCTCGATCCCGAGAATGGCGAGGGCGAGGCCAGGTTCGTCCTGCTTCCCGGCATGCAAAAGCTGGTCCCACAGCCTTCGTCATCGCGATTATCAGGGGCAAATTCAAAAAATGAAGACCCGTCCAAGGAGGACAGGTCTTCACGGTCATTCATAGCGCTACGGGGAATCGAACCCCGGTTTGGTGGCTGAGAACCACCCGTCCTAAACCCCTAGACGATAGCGCCACGTGAGGCTTAAAATATTTAAAAGAACGCTCAAGTCAACAGAATCTTTGCGGGCGGATCGGACCGCCGCGATAATATTACTATCTTAAAGCGCCGGCGGTTCCGACGGCAATCAGGTCCTTCGTTTTTGAGGAAAACGGCCCCCGCTTATAGTCGCCGTAAAATTCAACTCTGGTGAAACCGGCTTCTCTTAAATTTTTATTAAGCTCAGCGCGGGTCCAGGGCTTAAGTGTGACGGTCGAGACGGAGACTACCGGAGGAACCCTGGAGCCATCGGCGATTGTGACAACGAAATCGATCAGGCTCTTGCGGTAACGATATTGCTTGAACCGCGCCATATCACCGTCGATATCAACGGCGAAAGTTATGGGGCGGTCCCGCAGAATACGGTCGTAATTGAGCTGCTGGAAGATGAGGGTTCCGCCATCGGGTTTAAGATGGCGCCGGCAGTTAGACAGCAGCCGTCGTAGCTGCGCCTCAGTCGCAAAATGGGGTATGGTGTTGCCGAGGCAAAGGAGAAGATCGAATCGGCGTTTGAGGTTGATATTTGAAATATCGGCCTGGACGATGCGAAGCCTGGCCTGTTGTTCTCTGGCTTTGCGGCGGGCGGCCCGGAGCATTCCGGGAGAGTAATCCACACCCACGACCTCGAATCCCCCGAGGGCCAGGCCGACCGCGACGGTACCGGTGCCGCAGGCGAATTCGACGATACTCCTCGGGCCGAATGAGCGAATCAGCTCGAGCAAGCCATCGGGTAAAGCAGTCTGACGTTTCACAAAGCGATCGTAGCTTCCCGCAAAGGCGCCCTTGATTTTTCCCATGTTAAGACTCCAATTTGAAACCGGGGGGATATTAAGACGGTTTGTCAAGTCGGTCAAGGCAAAAAGACCGGGTGTGCCCGGAATGCCTTTTTGATTGACACAAATGCATTTTTTCCATATCTCACATAGTCCTTGAAATTTTACCCTTGATGGAGGCCGAGACCGATGAAAGACCGAATTCCCCTGATATTGACCGCCATTCTGATGATCCACTTGCCAGCGTCGGCATTGCCGCGGTTCGGGGCGCAGTACGAGCAGAAATGCAATCTCTGCCATGTCAGCCCCTCGGGCGGCGGCATGAGAAACGCCTACGGCTCGCAGTATTTCGCCCAGACAGAGCTGGCCGCGCACAAGCTGCCGATGGAGGAAATCAGCAAATTCCAGCCGAATGTCTCCGACAATATCCTGATTGGCATGGATGGCAGAACGCTTTATATCCACGATGAAAGCCTGGAACAGTCGAGCTTCTTTCAGATGGAGGGCAATTTCTATCTCGACGCCCAGGTTACGCCAAAATTCAATGTCTCGGTATTCAAGGGCTTATATTCCGGATTCGAGATATTCGGGACCGGATATTACCTGCCGCTCCACGGCTATATCAGGGCCGGCAAGTTTCAGCCGTCATACGGCTGGCGTTTCGAGGATCACACCTCGTTTGTGCGCGAGAAGATGCTCTGGCCCCCGAACTCATACGACACCGGAATGGAAATCGGTTTTTATCCTCAGGGAATATCGGCCAATATCGGCATGTTCAACGGCACCGGCGGACAGCTTGATAATGACCGTGGCAAGGCTGTCGCGGCTCGCCTCGAATACCGTCTGAAAATCGTCGGTCTGGGATTGGGCCTGGCAGGATCATTCTGGCAAAACGATCGAACAAGCGGCCGAATCGATATGTATGGGCCGGCCTATTACTTAAAGGCCTGGCAGGGCAAACTTATCTATCTTGGCGAGCTCGATTGGCTCGATGACAAGGGCAGCAATACCAAGTTGTTTGCCACGACCCAAAGCCTGGCGTTCAGGCTGACACAGGGCATTTGGATCGAGGGGAAGTATGATTTCCACGATCCCGATGTCGATCTGAAAAGCGGGGCCACCAGCCGCTACTCGCTGAGCATCGATTATTTTCCAATCGGATTCCTGGAGCTGGAACCGTCGCTGAGATTTTACAATGACGACGTAATAAATGACGACTACGTGATATTTATTCAGCAATTCCACTTTTTCTTTTAAGAGGAAAATATGTCAATCAGGAATATCGGAATCGCGTTGGTGATCTGCCTGGTCATTATGGCCGGCATGCGATGCGCGGATATGGGCGACGAGATCACGCAGAGTGTCAACCACGCACCGGTGATCACCTCGGCCGGGAGCGTGACGACCACGGTCGGTCAGAGGCTTCTGTATCGCGCCGCGGCGAACGATCCGGACGGGACAGCGCCGACAATATGGTTATTCAATAGCCCATCATGGCTATCGGTTTCGGCTGATTCAATTTTCGGCGTGACACCGGCCGGGGCGGTAGACACATCGTTCATGGTGGTGGCCAGCGATGGTTCGCTCGATGATACCCTTATGGTGGATATCACGGTCGGCACAGTCAACCGCGCGCCGCAAGTGACCTCACCCGATACGGCCTCGGTTGTGCAACTGGGGCAGTTCATTTATCAAGCGACCGCTATCGACCCGGACGGCACGACGCCGACCATTTCATTTAACAATTTCGCGTCATGGTTGACACCCGACGCCGATTCGATCTTTGGTCAGGCGCCATCCGACGCGGTCGATACATCATTCCAGGTTATCGCAACCGATGGCATTCTTTCAGATACGCTGTTGGTTTCGGTATCGATATTACCGGCGGTCTCTTACTCGGCACAGATTCAGCCGGTGTTCACAACCAACTGCGCTGTCTCCGGCTGCCACATGGGGCCGGCGCCTGCGGGTGGTCTTCGCTTGATGAGTTACAACCATCTAATTGCAGGGGGCAATTCCGGCGATGCGATTGTGCCATTTGAACCCGACAGCAGCCGTTTGGTCAAGAGAATCGAGGGCACAATTTCGCCCCGTATGCCTGCCAATGGACCGCCGTATCTGCCGGATTCGACCATCCAACTCATCCGCACCTGGATTGCCCAGGGGGCGATGGATAATTGAGAGGCCGTTTTAGAACCAGGATGTCGTCCCAATCGACTCCATCCGGACATATATTATACCAATTCGGGCGAGCAGAAAAGCGCCTCAGGACGTAAAGACTCGACTCTGACGAGATGTCGTCCCGGTTAGGCCGGGACTTCCATCCTAAGGCATAAGTGATTATAACTTCACTCGCCCAGAAGCATTGAGCACCCGAAGCGCATTCAGGGTCAGCATCTTGTTGGGTTTGCCGCGCCACCAATCGACAGGGTCCATGTAGAGGCCCCTGGCATTCGGCAATTTCCAGTAATAGCCGTCGGCTTTCCAGCGGCCATCGGGGAGTTGTTTCTGCTCGACGATGTCGAGCGCCGCGCGGGCGCGGATGTCGTTGAGGACTTTCGGAAGCATCGAAAGCACGCGCAAGCCCTGCAAAATGTCGTAATGCCAGTAGTGGGGCCAGTGAAGCATAAGCCACTTGGGGTTGATAGTCTCCCCCGTTGTCTCGGAGCGAAAAAGGCGATGGCGCAGGACAAACTCGGCGGTCCGCTTGGCGGCGGCCAGGGATGCCCTGTGACCGGTGGCGCGATGATATTCGATCAGACCCCACATTGGGATTACGCTTTCATGGAACGATGAGTGACAGGCGTCCTTTTCCTTGTCGCAGTTCCAGCCGCCGTCGGGCCACTGCCACGCAATGAGCGATTCGGCCAGGTACCTGACACGGGGGTCATCCGCCATTCCCAGGCGCGAGCAGACGGCCAGGGCGTTCCCCTCCTGAGAGGCGCACCGGCGAGTAAGGCTATCAATGACGCGGATGCTCTTTTTGTGAGCGGGGCCGGTCAGCCAATCCAAAACCGTATTGGCGGCTTTGATTGCTCGCCTGTTACTCTCGGGAAGCGCCAATTCTACAAGCGAAACCAGGCGCCAATGGGCGCCCCTCCACTTGGTGTACGGGTGGCAGCCGAAACCGCCATCGGGCTTCTGGCCGGAGAGGAGAGCCGAAACGCGAGCCGACCGGGCAATCTTGCTTTTAGCTTTCATGACGACGGGTGAGTCGTCGGGTTGGCCAAGCAGGTCGGTCAATGCCAGGTATTTGATTGAGGGGTCATTGTCCTCGAGAAGCCAATCTATAACCCCGTTATCGACTTTCATCAGTTGCTCCATTTGTCGGCCAAATCCCGATTCGAAACCTGCGTCGAGAGAATATATGTAGATACCTTACGATAGTTCAACTATAAAAAATCGGTGGCATCGCCCAATAAGGAACATAAAGAGCGTCATATCGTAGGATACTCACGCAATTTAGGTAATTGACGCCTGCGGTTAGGTCGATTATATTGAGGGGAACAATGTTCTTTGAAAATTCATGGGGGCGACAGGTCTCGACGGGATGGCTGAGGTCAAACCTGCGCGCCGAGGTCCCCGGTTTGCCTCGTTAATCAATCGGGAACACTGTAAGTGCCAACGATTACTCGTTTGCATTAGCCGCCTAAGACACTGGTGGCTCGTTCTACCCGGATTTGCTTATCGGTTCGGGATAGGGCGTCGACTCAGATAAGATAGCGTCACGTCACGTCCTCGGGCGGGACGCGAAATAACAGAGGGCTGGGCCGCTGGGAAGCCTGACAGCCGGCGATTCATCGGCCGAGATCAAAAGACTGCCTATGCGCGTAGACGGTTTTTCGGACGCGTCTTCGGACGGGGGTTCGATTCCCCCCGCCTCCAGTAAAATCATGGACGGGGCACGCCTGAGGCGTGTAAACCCGCCAAAAAAACGGCGGGCAGGGCTGCGTCCCTAAGGGGCTCGTCCGCCTCTGGCGGATTCGATCTCGCCGTAGGCGAGCAAGTCCCCCCGCTTCCGCCAAGTTATTGGAAATGGTTAATGTCTATGTCTTACATGGTGCCAACGGGAAACGGTATGTCGGCATTGCGAATGATCTGAATCGTCGTATGAGCGAACATCGCTCCGGCCACACCAAAGGCAGTCAAATCATAGGCGATTTCGTTCTTCTTCATTCCGAGGAATATGACAATTACACTTCCGCGAGAGAACGCGAGATATATTTTAAATCCGGCGTCGGCCGAAAATGGCTAAACGCTAAATATCCTCGGACGGGGCCCGCCAGAAAATACGGCGGGTGAACCCGCCTGAAGCGGGAAATCTCATAATTGTCGCCGAGCCAAGCCGGGGTGCGGCGACATCAATGCGGCGGATGAAATGATATTGCCCAATCTACTCGATATATGATTTCGATTGTTATCTATTGCATATCAGGTGGGAATGGACCGTAAATTTGTGCTTGACATCGATAATCCGTGTTTATATACTCTCGCCGGGCATAGAATCTGCATCTTGGAAGTTATTTTGGCATTTTATACCTAAAGCCTTTTTGTCAAATGGCTTTTGAAATTGGTATAATTTTCCCTCCGCCAGATCGTCAATTTTAGAGAGGTCTTGTGGCTCCGGGCAGAATTTGCAGAAATTTCCAGCGAACGAGAGTTAATCCATTAAAAGATATATTGTTACTCTAATGTGTGAAATAATTCACATCATTATCAATATTTGACATGATGATTTCATTTTTCATCGCAGGGAAAGGTACGCCAAAGCTCGTGATATAATTCACAATTATTACTAATAACAGCGATTCCGGCAAGACATGGTCTAATTGCAGGCAAAGCATAACCTGTCTGCCAGCCTAAAGAAGGAGCATGCCTATGAATGTGGGGCAACGCTGGAAAAACATCAGGTACGAGGCCGAGGTCGATCCCAAGTTTGTCGAGGAAATCGCCTCGATCCCGGCCGGTCAAAGACTCTTTGACTGCATTCAATGTGGTACTTGTAGCGGCACCTGTCCGGTGAGCCACTACATGGACCAGACGCCGCGCAAGATTATCGCCATGATCAGAGCGGGATTTAGACGGGAGGTCCTGGCCAGTGTTACCACCTGGCTTTGCGCCTCCTGCTACTCCTGCTCCGTCGAGTGTCCCCAGGAAATCAAGATCACCGACATCATGTATGCTCTCAAACGACTCGCCATCCAGGAAGGGGTATATCCCCGGCGATTCCCGATTTCGGTTCTGGCCAGGGAGTTTTACAGGTTTGTCCTTAAGACCGGACGAAACAACGAAGCGCGGCTCACCATGAGACTTTTCTTGAAAACAAATCTCTTCAGGCTTTTCGGGCAGACACTCCTGGGATTAAAACTGTGGAGGCAGGGAAGAATGCGTCTTAGAGTCGACCGAATCAAAAGCAAGCGTGAGCTGCGAAAAATCATCAAGGTGCTGGATGAGCAGTTGGCTCGAAAGAAATTCAAGGCAAAGGCCATTTCAGCCGGGGAGGCAGTATGAGCTACCTTTACTATCCCGGATGCTCTTTGAAGGGTCTGGGCAGAGCCTACGAAGAATCGCTCCTTGCGGTTTTCAGCGCGCTCAGCATCGATCTGAAGGAACTTCCCGATTGGAACTGCTGCGGCGCGACGGCCTATATGTCTATCGACGAGACGAGGGCTTTTGCTCTTTCCACCCGAAATCTGGCCCTGGCGGAGAAATGTCGCGTGGGGGAAGAGATGGTACATCTTATTACCCCCTGCAGCGGATGCTACCTGGTCTTGACCAAGGCACAGCACTATACGGAGGAGTATGAAGACCTTCATAAAGATATAGAAATCGCCATGAACTCGGTCGACCTGAAATATAACGGTAAGGTGCGGGTCAGGCATCCCCTGGATGTGCTGATAAACGATATCGGCATAGAATATATATCTTCTCAGGTCAGCAGGCCGCTCAAAGGCATAAAGGTGGCTTGTTATTACGGGTGTCAGATTGTCAGGCCGTTTTCATCGTTTGATGATCAACATCAACCCACCTCCATGGAAAGGCTCATGAAAACGCTGGGAGCCGAGGTCATAGAGTGGCCGCTTAAGACACGCTGTTGCGGTGGGTCGCTGGCGGGGACTGTAGAGGACGTTGGCTTAAGGCTCAGTTACATCTTACTTAAGGAGGCCCAGAAGCGCCATGTCGATGTCATTGCGACGGTCTGCCCTCTCTGCCAGTTCAACCTTGAATGTTACCAGCCGCGGATCGGACGAAAGTTCCGTGACAAGATTGATATGCCAGTAATGTATTTCACACAGCTTATGGGTATGGCGTTGGGCCTTGGAAAAAAGGAACTGGGTATGCAGCGTCTGACAGTGCCTTTCCCGCAAAGAGCGGCCCTCGAGAAGATGGGAGGTCATCATGTCGGCAGGTAACATGAATCTCAACGGCCGGCCGAGAGTCGGCGTCTACATATGCCATTGTGGGATCAATATCGCCGGCAAGATTGAGATTGCCGAGCTGGTGAAATTTGCAGAGAAGCTCCCCGATGTCACCGTGGTGCGCGACTACAAATTCATGTGTTCGGATCCGGGACAGAACATAATTCAGGCCGATATCCGCAACGGGCTTGTGAATCGGGTCGTGGTGGCATCGTGCTCCCCTCTGATGCACGAGTCGACGTTTCGACGCGTTTCCTCCGATGCGGGAGTGAATCAATTTCTCACGCAGATGGCCAATATCAGAGAGCATGTGAGCTGGGTGACGGCTGATTCGCAGGATGCCACCGCCAAGGCCAAGGCGCTTATTGGGGCCGCCGTGCACAGGGTAGTGTTGCACAAACCCCTGGAAAAGAAGACGGTGCCGGTCCATCCTGATGTCCTGGTAGTCGGCGGCGGCATAGCCGGCATCCACGCCGCGCTGACATTGGCTGAATCGGGGAAAAAGGTTTATCTCGTGGAACGGGAGCCGAGTATCGGCGGCCACATGGCTCAATTCGACAAGACGTTTCCCACGCTCGATTGCGCGGCATGCATCCTCACACCCAAAATGACGCAGGTTCGCCTTCATCCCAATATTGAATTGTTGAGCTATTCGGAGGTGGACTCAGTCGATGGGTACATAGGGAATTTCGATGTCAAGGTGCGCCGCAAGGCCCGATTTGTGAACGAAGACAAGTGCACAGGGTGTGGAGAGTGCACGGTAAATTGTCCAGTGCATAACAGAATAGCTCCTCCAGAGCATCCTGAAGTTGAACCGCACCTCGACCATGAAGTCAAGAGTTGGCTGACGAATCTCTTAGAACAATATAAGGGGCGGGCCAGAGAAGCATTGTTGCCTCTAATGATTGAGGTCAATCGGCAATATCGCTACTTACCGCGAGACATAATTCATTATATGGCTTGGCGGCTGGACATTCCGCTGTCGGACGTTGCACTCCAGGTGGCTACCTTCTACAACGTCTTCAGCCTGAAACCTCGCGGCCTCCATACCATTAGAATCTGTATGGGGACAGCCTGCTTCGTGAAAGGTTCTGGAAGGCTCTTGGAAAGGCTGGAACGCGAACTTGGCATCAAAACCGGCGAAACAACCAGCAACTTGAATTTCACTCTCGAAGCTGTACGGTGTATCGGGTGTTGTGCCCTTGCACCTGCGATTCGCATCGATGGTGACACATACGCCCATGTCCGTCAAGACCGCATTCCTCGCCTTCTAAGAAAATATACGGTGGAAGGGGGTGTAAAGGTATGAAGATAACGACCATGCAAGGCTTGGAAGACGCGCGGGCTCAGGGGGAACGTAGTCTTTACCCGGCAAGAACAAAAATCACTGTGGGAATGGCCACCTGTGGAATCGCCTCCGGAGCGGGGGCGGTTTATGCAGCGCTGATTGAGGAGGTTAAGAACAAGAGGTTGGATGCCACTGTCACGCGGGCAGGCTGCATCGGTTACTGCCAGCAGGAACCGTTGGTGGATGTTCTGCAGCCGGGTTTGCCAAGGATCACGTTCGGGCAGATGACACCGAAGAAGGCCCGAGAACTGGTCGTCAGACTTTCGGAAAAGAAGGGGCTGCCGTTTGAGGATGCGATCTATCGTACCGACGAAGACAAGATTCTCATTACCGGGCAAGAAGTTCGCCTGGCTGCGGAACGAGCCGCTAATGGGTACCGGAAGGTGACCTTAATCCGTGAGCACCCCTACTTCAAGAAGCAAAAGCGGATCATTCTTCGGAATTGCGGCCTCATTGACCCTGAAAGTATCGAGGAGTATATCGCCTGCGGAGGGTACCGCGCGCTCTGGAAAGCACTCAAGGAGATGACTCCAATTCGAATCAACGAGGAAATCAAGAAGGCAGGCTTGAGGGGTCGGGGCGGCGCGGGCTTCCTCACGGGGAAGAAATGGGAACTCTGCCGCCTTGAGCCCGGAGAGCCGAAATACGTGATCTGCAACGCCGACGAGGGTGACCCTGGAGCATTCATGGATCGGAGTGTTTTGGAAAGCGATCCCTTCAGCGTTCTTGAAGGAATGGTAATCGGAGCCTTCTCAATCGGTTCACACCAAGGATACATATACGTTCGAGCGGAATACCCCCTGGCGATTGAGAGATTACGAGCTGCTATCGATCAAGCCGAAGAGTACGGCACGTTGGGGAAGAATATCCTTGGCAGCAGCTTCACCTTCAATGTGCGCGTTGTCGAAGGAGCCGGGGCTTTCGTCTGCGGAGAGGAAACGGGCTTGATCGCCTCCATTGAAGGTAGCCTTGGTGAACCGCGTCAAAGACCGCCATATCCCGCCCAAAAGGGACTGTGGGGTTGCCCGACAAACATTAACAATGTCAAAACTTGGGCCTCAGTAGCACCGATAATTTTCCGTGGCGGCTCCTGGTTCGTAGCGACCGGGACAGAGGGCAACCCGGGCACCACAGTCTTTTCTCTGGTCGGCAAAGTCAGGAACAATGGTCTGGCCGAGGTTCCTCTGGGAATAAGACTGCGCGAGATGATCTTTGACATCGGCGGGGGCATTCAAGATGACAGAGCATTCAAAGCGGTCCAGACAGGAGGACCATCTGGTGGCTGTCTACCGGCGTCCCTTATTGACCTGCCGGTGGATTATGAGCGGTTGGCGGATGCCGGCTCGATGATGGGGTCGGGGGGCATGATTGTTATGGACGAAGACACCTGCATGGTGGATATCGCCAGATATTTCCTGGAGTTCACTAGCGATGAATCCTGTGGAAAGTGCACCCCTTGCCGTGAAGGAACCAAACGGATGCTTCAGATTCTGACCAGAATTACCAGGGGGAAGGGTCGACCTGGGGACGCCGAGTATTTGCAGAATCTGGCGGAAGTAATCAAGGAAACTTCGCTGTGTGGTCTTGGAGGAACGGCTCCTAATCCGGTGTTGAGCACCTTGCGTTACTTCCACGATGAATACGAAGCTCATATTGTCGATAAGCGATGTCCGGGGCGAGTCTGCAAGGAATTAATTAGTTATTCTATAGACCCAGAGAAATGCCCCGGCTGCTTGGCTTGCTTAAAACAGTGTCCGACGGAGGCGATTATTGGCGAGGCCAAAGTCGCTCATCGCATTATTGGAAACAAATGCATCAAGTGCGGTGCTTGTCTTGATGTTTGCAACTATAACGCCGTCATTGTGGAATGAGGGAGAACGATGGTTAAGCTTTTTATTGATGACCAACAAGTGGAGGCTGAAGAAGGGCAAACGATTCTGGAGGTGGCTCGTAAATTCCATATTCACATCCCGACCCTCTGTTTCTATAGAGCTATATCCCCGTACGGAGGCTGTCGAGTCTGTCTGGTGGAGATCGCTGATGACCGAGGTTCCCGTCTTGTTACTTCCTGTTCCTATCCGGTGGCCGAAGGAATGTACGTCAGGACGATCTCTGAGCGTGTCCTGAATGCCCGCAAGGTGATCGTTGATCTTCTCCTGGCGCGCTGTCCGGAAGTCAAGAAAATTCAAGAATTGGCCGCCGAACTCGACCTCGGACCTCCAGACCCTGAATTCAGAGAAGACCACGATTGCATTTTGTGTGGACTGTGCACACGGGTCTGTGTGGAGTTGATGGGTGTGGGTGCCATTGGGTTTCATGGTCGAGGAGCGAAGCGCAAGGTGACCACCCCATATGAAGAAATATCAGACATCTGCATAAGATGCGGGGCTTGTGCTTTCGTTTGCCCCACGGGGGCCAGGGTGCTGGAACTCGAACACATCACAGGGAGAAAACCGGTGCCTCTTCTATCAGAGTTCGACGAAGGCTTGAGATCGCGACCGAGCATCTATATTCCCTTTCCGCAAGCGGTTCCGAACAAACCGGTCATAGACAAAGATAACTGCGTCCGCCTGCAGATGGGAAAATGCGGAGCCTGCCAATTCTTTTGTGAAGCCGAAGCTATCAATTACGACATGAAGGATGAATTTCGCGACCTCAAAGTTGGGGCGATAATCCTCTCGACCGGATTTAAGGGTTTCGATGCCAGTCGAATCTTCCGTCTTGGATATAAGCGATATCCCAACGTCTATACGAGCCTTCAAATCGAACGGATGGTCAATTCATCGGGGCCGACCGGCGGAGAAATCAAGCTGCGCGATGGTCGCCAGCCGAAAAGCGTGGGAATCGTCCATTGCGTGGGCAGCCGCGACGATAAAACTAATGCTTACTGCTCTCGTGTCTGCTGCATGTATTCACTGAAGCTGGCTCATCTCATAAAGGAACGCACCGGCGCAGAAATCTACAATTTCTACATCGATATGCGAACACCGGGTAAGGGGTATGAAAAATTCTACGAGAAGCTGATGCGTGAAAATGTGCATTTTATTCGCGGCAATGTCGCCGAGGTCACCGATTGGGCGATGACAGCAGAGGAGGAGGGCAGGCTGGTCATACGCGCCGAGGATACTCTTCTGGGTGTCGTCAGGCGCATACCGGTCGACATGGTCGTGCTTTCCATCGGCATGGAGCCCCAGAGCGATTCCGAAGGCGTAAGACGGAAATTCAATGTCAGCTGCAGCGACGAAGGCTGGTTTCTTGAAAGGCATCCCAAACTGGCTCCCGTCTCAACATTCACCGACGGAATCTTTATCGCCGGAACGTGCCAGGGGCCAAAGGATATTCCCGATACTGTCGCCCAGGCTGGAGCTGCAGCCGCTGAGGTTATGGCCCTTATCGATAAGGGTCATGTGGATCTCGAACCCAACAGCGCATATATCACGGATGAGCTCTGTTCGGGATGCAAGACATGCATTCCACTTTGTCCCTTCAAGGCATTAAGCTTCAATGCCGAGAAGGGCATTTCCGCCATTAACGAGGCTCTTTGCAAGGGATGCGGAACCTGCGTGGCATCTTGTCCGTCGGGGGCATTGCAGCAGAACCTATTCAACGATGAACAGATTTATGAGGAGATCAAGGGAGTGTTAAGCTATGTCTGAAAACGTGTTACAAGCCAAGCCCTATGAGCCCCGTGTGGTCGCCTTCTTCTGTAATTGGTGCACATATACTGCCGCCGACCTCGCAGGCACGTCGAGGATTACATATAGTCCCAATGCCAGAATTGTCAGGCTGATGTGCTCCGGCCGCCTGGATCCGCAGTTTGTACTTGCCGCATTTCGCATGGGCGCCGATGGTGTTCTAATTGGGGGATGCCACCCGGGGGATTGTCATTACCAGGAGGGTAATCACAAGGCTCTGCGTCGCTTCATATTGCTCCGGCGGCTTCTCGAAGATATGGGGATAGAAAAAGAGCGCATCAGGTTGGAGTGGATATCGGCCTCCGAAGGCGAGAAGGTGAAAAAGGTCATGGATGAGATGATCGCCGGCCTGCGCAAGTTAGGGCCCTTGCATCTGAATGACGGCACTGTCCTTGAACTGGAAGATTCCTCAAAGGATGCGATAGAGGAGCTTCAGGCGGAATTTCAGGGAGGGGTCAGATGAGCAAGCCCAAAGTCGGATTCTATTGGTGTGCATCATGCGGGGGGTGCGAGGAAGCGATAGTCGATCTGGCGGAGGAAATCCTGGCGGTCGTGGATGCGGTCGATATTTCATTCTGGCCGGTGGCTCTCGATTTCAAACGAGAAGACGTGGAGAGAATGAAAGATGGCGAGATGGCGGTGGGTTTTGTCAATGGCGCCATCCGAACCTCGGAGCAGCGCGAAATGGCACAGCTGATGCGGAAAAAATCGGGAGTGCTGATCGCATTCGGCAGCTGCTCACATTTGGGGGGAATTCCGGGCCTTGCCAATCTTCATGACAGGAAGTCGATATTCGACAGGGTTTACTTCAACTCGCCAAGCGTGGCCAATGAGGAAAAAACGACGCCGCAGGCGGAGGTGCGCAAGGGCGATCACAATCTGAAGCTTCCCATTTTCTGGGATACGGTCAAATCGCTGAGCCAGGTGATCGAGGTCGACTATTATCTTCCGGGATGTGCGCCGCCGGTGGGCCTTATCAAGAATGCCCTAAAGGCCATTCTGGAGGGTAAACTGCCGGAAAAGGGCTCGGTTCTGGCCCCGGATATTGCGCTCTGTAATACATGCCCGCGAAAGGACACAAAGCCGGAGAACCTGCTCTTGAAGGAATTCAAACGGCCTCATTGGGCCACGATAGACTCTGCAACATGCCTTCTGGCGCAGGGAATTCTCTGTCTGGGGGCCTCGACCCGTTCCGGATGCGAGGCGGCCTGCATCAGCGCCAACATGCCATGCACCGGCTGCCTGGGCCCGACCGGGAAAATCAGGGATTATGGCGCCAAGGCCCTCTCGGCCATAGCCTCGACGGTGGATTCGACGGATGCCGAAGAAATCAGATCGAAGCTGGACCAGATTGCTGATCCGGTTGGAACTTTCTATCGCTATAGCCTGCCGTCGTCATTTTTGCATCGACGGAAATCCAATCTATCCAGGGGAGGTAAGCCTGAATGAAACAGAATATTACCATTGATCCGATCACCAGGCTCGAGGGGCATGGAAAGATAGATATTATCCTGGATGAGCAGGGAAACGTGGAGCACGCCTATTTCCAGGTGCCGGAACTTCGCGGCTTCGAAAAATTCGCCGAAGGCCGACCGGCCGAGGATATGCCACAAATAACGTCGAGAATATGCGGCGTTTGCCCGACAGCGCATCATATGGCCTCGACAAAAACGCTCGACGATCTATACAAGGTCGATCCGCCGGTGGCGGCCAAGAAGATCAGGGAGCTCATATATAGCATTTTCTTTGTCGAGGACCATGCCCTTCATTTCTTCTTCCTCGGTGGGCCAGATTTTGTGGTCGGCCCTACGGCGCCGAAAGGACAGCGCAATATCCTCGGTGTGCTGGGCAAGGTCGGGTTGGAAATCGGGAAGGAAGTAATCGCGGTTCGTAAGCAGTTGCGGGAATTGATTTCCCTTGTCGGCGGCAAGGTTATCCATCCGGTGTTCGGCCTGCCAGGTGGAATTTCCAAAGGGATCACCGAAAAGGACCGGGAGCGGTTCGTCGCGGCCTCGCAAAAGGCGGTGGAATTCGGCACATTCTGCCTGAAGATTTTCAATGACATCGTTCTGAAAAACAAGCAGTATGTCGACTGGATTTTATCGGATACCTACACGCATAAGACCTATTATATGGGACTTGTAGACCAGAGCAACAAGGTCAATTTCTACGATGGTCATATTCGTATTGTGGGGCCGGATGGCGATGAATTTGCCAATTTTCCATCGGCCGATTATCTGAAACATGTCGCCGAGCATGTTGAACCGTGGAGCTACATTAAATTTTGTTACCTCAAGGATATCGGGTGGAAGGGATTTACCGAGGGAGAATCAAGCGGGATTTATGCCGTGGCCCCGCTGGCCAGGCTAAATGCCGCCGATGGCATGGCTACTCCCCTGGCCCAGGAGGCTTATGAGCGATTTTTCGATACGCTCGGGGGCAAACCAGTTCATCATACATTGGCCAACCACTGGGCACGCTTGATCGAGCTTCTTTATGCGGCGGAAAGGATGCAGGAGCTCTCAAATGACCCCGACATAATAGATCCTAATATTCGAAAAATCCCCGATAACACGCCCAAGGAAGGCATCGGGGTCGTTGAAGCCCCTCGCGGGACTTTGATTCACCATTACCAGACAAACGAGCGCGGCCTGATTACAATGGCCAATTTGATAGTGGCAACCCAAAATAATGCCGCCCGTATCGCCATGTCTGTCGATAAGGCGGCTCGGGGGGTGATTCAGAACGGACGCGTTGATGACGGAATTCTCAATCTGGTCGAAATGGCGTTCCGGGCGTACGATCCTTGCCACGGGTGCGCCACGCACGCTCTCCCCGGCCAGATGCCATTAATTGTCAGAATTCTCGGGCCGGACGGATCATTAGTTGGCGAAGTTAAAAGAGGTTGAACGTTGCGAACGATTGTCCTGGGTTTGGGGAATGAGCTTCTATCGGATGATGCGATAGGCATCCTGATTGCCCGGCGCATTCGGCCTGAATTGAACGGGTCAGCCGACGTTATCGAAAGCGACCAATCCGGTCTTAGCTTGCTGGAATTGCTCGTGGGATACGATCATGCCATTATTATCGATTCGATCTCGGCCGGCCAGGATCCACCCGGAACAATAATCGAAATGGAGCCTGCTGATCTGGGGCATGTAATGGCGCCATCACCGCACTATACCGGCCTGCCTGAAATGATAAGTATCGCAAGAGAGCTGAAGCTTGAATTCCCCGATCGGGTGAGGATTTTCGCGATAAAGGCTTCCGATCTCGAGACGATTGGCGGGGAAGTAAGCGACCAGGTTTTTTCAAGCATCGAGGAAGTTGTCAGGCGGATTAAGGAGCTTATCCAGACATGGAATCTGGAAAACTTAACAGTATATCATAATCTTTGAGGAGCTGCAGATGACGACCGAAAGGAAATCAATACCTCCTTTGGACAGCGAACCCAAAACGTGCCCGGAATGCCAGGGGCGTGGATGGGTCGATAACAGGTGTCTTACTCCCAATCATGAGCATCGCTGCATGCATTGCGATGGCCGGGGATTTGACGCGCTCGAGAAGCCTTGCTATGCCTGCCACGGCACCGGATTGATCGAGGTCAGGCAGGTGGATGTGAATCCCTGCCCATTGTGCGCCGGAGCTGGTGTCTATCCAGCCCCCGAATCGATGACAGTCTCTGAATTCGCATACCGGCCCGGAATGGGACGTCCCGCGAGAAAATGATTGGGTTGCGATCAGCCTTGCAGCCATATACCATCCGACAGCGAATTAGCGGCGATTTCCCGTAATTTCAAAAGGCCGCGCAGAAACGTGCAAGCAGGATTCTGACTGTTGCCTGTAACGGGGCAGAAATCCAGAACTCTTGCCAGGAAAGTGAATATCGGGGCCTTCGGATCATGAAAATGAGAGCTGCTTCCGGTTAGGAATTCGCAGCAATCGATTGATCTCATCTTCAACAAGTTTACTTTGGGATTATCACAAATTAAGTTCTTGAAAAATCTATGTTGCGATTTGGAAGAATAATAACGGCTCTGATAAACTGCCCCTCACTCTGAAAATTACATATCAAGAAATAATAATCTCCGATTCATCGTGATTCAGGGGTTTGCCTTGTCGCGAGAGCTGGAATGGAATCGAGTTCGAGTCTCCTCAGCCCCATTGGGTCAATCCATTGTAAATCAATATATTACGGCGAACTCAAGAGGCTTGAGTCTGGCTTTCATCTTGGGCTTTAGTCGTCATCGGGACTTTAGAATTAACATGCTCCTCAAGTAAAATCCGTTGACAACACGGTTATATCTTGCATAATAGAGTCGCATCTTCGATTCCGCATCTTGATTCAAATGCCAGCATCACTTGGCATAATAGTCCGGCCCGGCCGGATTGGCGATAAATCATTTGGCTCGGGAGGAGTACATGAGATGCGCTTTCTTTTTTCTGATCGCCGTCATTCTTCTATTGATTGGAGTGGTATCTGCCCAGAATGTCGAATATGTGGCCTCGACCCTTTGGTCCGGCGCTAACGATGTAAAAGTGGTCGGCAATTACGCCTACTGTGCCTTTGTGAATGGCTTGGTTATCATCGATGTGTCGATTCCGTCATCGCCAACATTTGTCAGCCAATTTTACATTCAAGGAAATGGTCTCGGCATATTTGTCTCCGGCAATTATGCTTATCTGGCCGACGGTAGCTCTGGGCTGCAGGTGATAAACGTGGCCGACCCCGCCAATCCTGTATACGCGGGAAGTTGCAATACGCCGGGTTGGGCGCTTGACGTTCTTATTTCTAATAATTACGCTTATCTGGCGGATAGTGATTCCGGGCTGCAGGTGATAAACGTGGCCGAGCCGACTAATCCTGTACTGACAGGGAGCTGCGATACGCCGGGAGAGGCCAGGGACGTTTCTATGAGGGGCCATTACATTGTTGTCGCGGATGGAGATTCCGGGCTGGTGGTGATTGACATTGCTGACCCGGCCAATCCGGCAGTTGCCGGACGTGATACGCTGGGGCCGGCTGAAGGCATTTTCATCAGGGGTCGTTATGCCTATGTGACTGTATGCTACCCAGGCGTTCCTTACCCACCATCCCCGGGGTATTCATCTCTGAAAATTATCGACATAATTGATCCGGTTGATCCTGCGCTTGTAGGACAGTATGGCGTAGAATGGCACGATTTTCAGGACGTTTTTGTTTCAGGCAATTACGCTTATGTGGCTGACGGTCATTATGGTCTCCAAATCATCGACATTAGCGACAGCGCCAACCCTGCCTTAGCAGGAAGTTATAGTTCGCTTAATGACGCAGTAAGCGTTTTCGTATCGGCCAGTTTCTCTTTTGTAGCAGATGGTGGCATGGGTCTGATGGTAATAAATGTGGCCGATCCTGCCAATCCTATTTTGGAGGGGGAATATGATACGCCCGACGTTGTTCATGATGTTTTTGTCACCGGCAATTACGCCTACGTAGCCAATTATTCTTCAGGCCTCCAAATCGTCGATATCGCTAATCCCGGCAATCCGACCCTGGCAGGTCAGAACCTCGCCCCCGGTTCAGCCTACAGCATTTTCATCGCAGGCAATTACGCATACGTGGCTGACTTTTATTTTGGCCTGCAAATCATCAATGTCGTCGATCCAATTAACCCGGCATTATCAGGAAGCCTCGAAACGCCCAGCTATGCCGCGGATGTTTTTGTAACCGGCAATTACGCCTATGTGGCTGACGAATATTCCGGCCTGCAGATTATCGACATAACCAATCCGACAGCGCCGGTACTGTCCGGGACTTGCCCAATCCCGCCTCGTGCGGTAGATGTATTTGTCGCCGGCAATTATGCATATGTGGCCGACGATTATTCCGGCCTGCAGATCATTGACGTTGCCAATCCGACAAATCCCATTATAGCCGGTAGCTTTGGCACCGCCGGCCTGGCATGGGGGGTATTCATCTCCGACAATTACGCCTATGTGGCTGATTTCCCGGGTGGTTTACTAATTATAGACGTTGCCAATCCTGCCAATCCGGTTTTGGCTGGAAGGTATAATACGCCCGAAGGCCCTATAGGTTTAAACGGTTCTGGCCAGTATGTGTTTATGGTCGGTTTTTTCGGCTTGCAGATTATCGATGTTGTTGATCCTGCGAATCCGGTATTGACGGGCAACTTCGAGACGCCCAGCCCCGCTGTAAACGTATTTGTATCAGGCAATTACATTTATGTAGCCGATAATACCTCTATTTTGATTCTCAGGTGCAACTTAACGAGCGTTGAGGAAGATGACAAGAGACCAGAGGAATTATCCCTCTCCCAAAATTACCCCAACCCCTTCAACGCCCAGACAACGATTCAATACTCTCTACCAGAGCAATCAATGGTAACAATCGATATCTTCGACCTCCTCGGCCGAAAGATTGAGACGCTGGCGGAGGGAATAAAGCCGACGGGAGATCATCAGGCGATTTGGGATGCAAGTGGGCAGACATCAGGGATTTATTTCTACAAAATAAAGGCGGGAGATAAGGTTGAAACGATGAAGATGATGCTGATGAAATAAGACGTTTGGATACCATCTGCATAATCAAGGGCGGTTACCTTGGCTGCCCTTTTTTTCCCCGGCGGCCAGGATAGCCATCTATTTTGAGTCCCGCAAACCAAGAGAGGGCGCTCTTATGAACGCCCTCAATTCGATATCCTCAACTCTATATGAACAATGGCGCCAGGACCAATGTAATTGTCGAAAGAAGCTTGATAAGCACATGGAGGCTGGGGCCGGCCGTATCCTTGAATGGGTCGCCAACCGTATCGCCGACAACGGCGGCGCTGTGAGTCGGATTCTTATACTTCTTGCCGCTGGAATCGGTCAGGTATTTGCCGCCATGGGCGCCTGCTTCGATATATTTTTTGGCGTTGTCCCAGGCGCCGCCGCCGTTGTTCAAGACCAGGGCCACCAGAATGCCGCCGATTGTCCCGACCATCAATAAGGCCGCCACGGCCTCGGCCGCGATGAGTTCCTCGCCCGGGGTTATGAACACCTTGAAAACCACGCCCACCACGATAGGCGCCAGAATTACAAGCAGCCCGGGAAGCACCATCTGGCGGAGCGCCGCCTTGGTCACGATATCCACCGAGGTCCTGTAATCGGGCTCGAAGTCCTTGGGGAATTGAATAATGTCATTTTCTCTGGGAAGAGGCGCATATTGGCGGCGGACCTCCTCTATGATCGATTGGGCGGCTCGCCCTACCGCCCTGATAGCCAGGGATGCGAATAAGAAAACCAGCATGGCACCGAATAGGGCGCCGACAAATACGACCGGCTTGGAAAGGTCGACTCTAAAGACATAATCGTGCCCCAGGCCGGCGTATTGTTTGACCTCATCCATATAAGCCTGAAAGAGCAGGAATGCCGCCAGGGCCGCCGACCCGATGGCGTAACCCTTGGTGAGGGCTTTGGTGGTGTTGCCAACGGCATCGAGGCGATCGGTCTTTCTCCTGATCTCCTCCGGCTGCTGGCTCATCTCGACAATGCCGCCGGCGTTATCGGTTATCGGCCCGAAAGTATCCATGGCCAAAATGTAGGCCGCGGTGGCCAGCATTCCCATGGTTGCGACTGCCGTGCCGAACAGGCCGCCAATGAGGTTGCCGTTCGAATCGGCTATGCCGCTTGACCGTCCGAGATAAAAAGCGCTCAGAAGCGCGCCGCCCATAACCAGGGCCGGCAGGGCGGTGCATTCGAAGCCGACCGCAATTCCCGAGATGATATTGGTGGCCGGGCCGGTTTTGGAGGCCTCGGCGATGGACTTAACCGGGCGATATTTATATTCGGTATAATACTGGGTGATGTAAACAAAAGCCACCGATGTCAGCACACCGACTATGCCGCATAGGAAAAAGTGCCACCAGGCGTCGGGGGCCTGGGGCGTATTCAGAAGCCAGCGGGTGGCAAATCCGAATGCTATCATGGCCAGCGCGACCGCGATATAGTAGCCGCGATTCAGGGCCTGCATGGGATCCATCTTCTCCTCTTTATCGAGGCGGACCATCATGATGCCGATGATGGAGGCTATGATCCCAAAGGCGCGCGCCACCAGAGGAAACATGATGACGCCGATTATCCCGAGCGAGAATGTTATCCCGGAGCGCTCGGCGGTGGCGGCCAGGGTCGCGCCCAGAATCATGGCGCCGATGTTTTCAGCGGCGGTAGATTCAAACAGATCGGCGCCGCGCCCGGCGCAGTCACCGACATTGTCACCTACCAGATCGGCTATAACCGCCGGGTTCCGGGGGTCGTCCTCGGGAATACCAGCCTCGACCTTACCGACCAGGTCGGCGCCAACGTCGGCCGCCTTGGTATAAATGCCACCGCCCAATTGGGCGAAGAGGGCCACGAACGACGCGCCGAATCCATAACCCACGATGAGCAGCGGAATGTGGGCGGGATCGATGCTGGGATTGACGGTACGAACTATGATATATAACCCGGAGACTCCGAGGAGGCTCATCGAAACAACCAATAGCCCGGATACGGCCCCGCCGCGGAGCGCAATCCTGAGCGCGTCATTCAGGCTCGAAAGGGCGGCATGCGCCGTGCGGATGTTGCTGCGGATAGATATCCACATGCCGACATACCCCGCGAACACCGAGCAGAGCGCGCCAAATACGAATGAAATCGTGATCCAGGTGGCCAGTTCCAGGGAGGTTCCCACGGGATCGAAGTCGTGATGTCCGCGGATGAAGCCGTACCCCACGAAAAGCAGAGCGGCCAGCACGATAGACATCAGGAGGATAGTCCGATTCTGCCGGCGCAGGAAGGCCTCGGCCCCCGATTTAATGGCATTGGAGATCTTCTGCATGGCGGCGCTCCCGGTGCCATGCCGAAGAACCCATCGGGAGAGATAGGCCGCGAACAGCAACCCCACCACGCTGATGATAAGCACAAGAAGAATCAAGTTGGCTAATTGGTTCATACTTTCAAGCTCCTACCATTTATGATGACATCATTTAGCAGTCTGCTATTTTGGCAACAATCTCCACCATCGATTGAATGCGATATATATTTATCGCGGTGGGAAACACGGCTCATTATTTAACGCAATCTGAGTTCAATGTCAATTCAAAAAGACGCCGCCGTCGCAAAAGCGCTTGGGTAATAGCCAATAATCGGGGGTGATCATTGCACAGATTCGCGCTAATCTCCTTCAAATGACATTACAGGGCAGGACGTCAATTTTCTCAAGTAATCGGCCTCAATCCGACGCCAGACATAGAACATGATCTTGTCATCGGGTACCTGATTAAAATCAAAGTCGCCGATATGGCGCCATTCCCGCTCCCCTCTCCAGTCGACAGCCTTCCCTCCCCTATTTTGAAAGAATGGCTTCGCAGACTCCGAAAACTTTCGGTAATCTTCATCGATTCCATAAATCACCGGTTTTGCCCCCATTTTCTCTGCCACTGGTCTCTTGACAGCGATCCCGTATGGCTCGAAATTCCAATTCACCCGTCGGGGACACCAGCGCAGCATTTTGAGGATATCGATTGGCGGACACTCTGAAAAACCTATCGCGGGGAATGAATCTCTTATTTTGTCGGAGGAGGCGCGGATTTTTCGCTCGCGGACGATGTTGATCAGGGTGTCGAAAGCGCTATTTGGGTATCGGTTATCCGAGGCCAGAAGGCGACCATAGAAAGCCGATCGCGTTTCGCCGGGCCAGGGACCGTGGCGAGTTTTGGTCCAATGGGTGATGAAGTCCCAGTTTTCGACATCAAGCTTAATTCCGCTGATATCATAATGGGTAGGGCGATAGACCGCCGGGGCATATTCTATATGAAAACGATCATCGATCTTTCCTGAATCTGCATTGGATTTTATCATAGTATCCAATCGACCCCCGGGCCTGATCGAAATCGGATAGATCTTCTGCGCCATCGCCACCGCCTGTCCATCCCGCCCGGGCCAGTTTTTCTTAGGTGATCTTCCTCTTAGAGGGGAACCGACGAAAAGCATTGCGCATTTATTCGGGTCGAGGCCGAAATCCGCGACAGTGATATCAAAAAGCTCTTTTTCCAAACCCTCCCCTGTCACCGGACACAGAATTACCTGACGGCCGGAAGTCGCCGCGGCCAGATGAACGAGCAGTTCCCAGGTTACGATTCCGGTGCTTGTGATCATGACGAACCCACTGTCGATAATCCGGCGCGCCGCCGCGGCGGTTCGGGCGACCCAGGAATCGTTACCGCACGGGGTCTTGGATTGACTGCTGTTTAGAATGACAGCCAATTTCTCGCCAAGGAGGCTCTTATCACCTTCGACAAGCATGGTGTCGCCAGTCAAATAGTTTCCAATTCCTCATCGATACCCTGGTCGACAGGCATAATCGGGCTGGGGGAGCGTCCGACACCGAAGAGGACGATGATTCCGGCCCCGGCGACCATAATCAGATAAAATGTCAGGAAGCGCCAGGCCGTGGTCAGCAGAGGTATTACGCCGGTTGGCACAATTCCCCTGAAGATCAGGGCAAAAGAGACCTCTGCCCCGCCGACTGCGCCCGGTGTCGGGAAAAGGGTCATAAGGGTGAACACGACCCATTGCATGAGGAAGAATAGGATAGGATCAGCCGTGTATCCCAACCCGAGAATTAAAAGCGTAATGACACTATAACGGCAGGTCCAACCGATCCCGGCCAGGAGGGAGCAAAGTAGGAATGTAACCTTGTGATTTCGCCTGACGAAATCCCAGGCTCCCGTAAACTGCCCTCCATATAGTTTGAACCTGGCCGCCAATTTGTGAAAGATGCCGCTTGATTGCTTGACTGCTCCGTTAGCCATCCGCGAAGGCTTTTTGCCTCCTATCCTGAGGAATAGTATGTAACCGATAATCACGGCAGCAGCCGCGCCGGCGAAGATTGGCCAGTATGAGGCGATGTTGGCGGCCACCTGCCGGATTCCGGGGTCGTTCCAGGCGCCGGTTATGAGGAATGCAATCGGCAGGGCTACGATGAAAAAGGCGCCATCCTCGAATGTACCCAACAGGGTCACAAGAGTGGCCTCGCCCGGCGAGAAGCCGAAGGAGGCCAAGATCCCCAGCTTGGCGTAGCTTCCACCAATAGTGGAAGGCGCGATGGCCGCGCCCAGATCGGTCGCTACTGCAGTCCTGAATGACTCGCCAAATGTCAGGTTTTTGCCGAAGGCGTGTCCCCAAATGAGAATTCTGAGCGAATGAGCAATCCAGGGCACAAACACCAATGCAGCAGCAAGGGCCAGATATACAAAGTTACAGTTGCCAATTCCCTGCGCGGCCAGGGAGTCAGTGGCCACAAGCACGTATATGATATTCCCGGCCAGGGCCAGGGGAACGACGATCGAGACGATTCGGATGACGCGACTTATGTTGAAACCGGGCGCCTTGGGATACTGTGGAGTAGAACTCATACCGGGCGCCTTGTCGATGAGAGGAGCCTCTCAAACACCTGCCTATAGCGCCCGAATATTCGCTCCTGCGAGAAATTCGAACAGGTAAATTCGGCAGCCCTCAGGCTCAACTCCTGCAGGCGAGGAGGATCGATCATGAGGCCGGTGATCGCATCGATGAATCCTTTGTTGTCGTTTTCGGCGATACAGTAACCATTCTGGCCATCGATGACAGCATCAGTGATACCCTCGATGCCAGTGGCAATGACCGGCAAGCCGCGCGAGGCGGCCTCGAGGGCCACCAGCCCGAAACCCTCCATGTCGCCCTCGACCGTGCGGTTGGGCATAATGAAAAGATCGGCCGCCGAGAGAAGCATATTCCGTTGGTGTGCTGAGACATTGTTCAAATAAAACACCCTTGGATTCCGGCTGCTTTGCCTGACCAGATCATCATGCATGGAGTACGCGCCTGAGGCCAAGAGCAGGTTATGATAGAGACTTGGGCTCATCAGCGGACGCAGGGCCTGTATCCACGGCGGGGTTGTGGATTTGGGGCTGATGACGATATAAATATAATCATTTGGCAGATGACAGAATATCTCGGAAATAAACCGGTCGAATCCCTTTCGCCTGACGGATCGCCCGACACTGATAAGGACCTTCTTGCCACGCAAATCGGCCCCAAGCATCTTCTCGATATCGCGAAAGAGCTCATCATTGCGCGGTAAGCGAATCGGATTTTTTTCGACAGCTCCCGGAATGACCTCGATTCTATCGGGGCGCCCACCGCGTTCTTTGACCCGTTCGGCCGTGGCTCTGCTTACACAGAAGATTTGGTCCATCGCCGCGAGTGACTTTCTAAGTTTCTTCTGATACCAGGGTATCGGCAAAATGACATCGAGGCCGTGCGCAGTTGCTACGACTATCTTGCCCGAACCGGCGCGGATCCGGGAGCCGATAAGCGACGTCACGGCGTCATCACAATAGACGAGGCCGGCTCCATTGCGGGTTGCCCTGTAATAGAACAAAGGGAAATAGAAAGGCACGCCCCACTCAGGGCCATTCCAACCGATCCTCTCAATATCGAAATTCGACGATAAGGCGCTGTATAGCCGCGCATTGTGAGTCTGTATCCCGCCAACCGTGGCCGGATTTTTCCTGATCAGGAAGACTATATGGCGTCTGACATCGGCTGTGATCTCATGTAGGCGGGGATGGTCCGACGTGTCGCCCGGTATTATCTGGAGTATTGGAGCTTGTCTCAAGTCTATGTAAGGCAAAATGCTTTCCCATCACTAATACTATTTCGGTCCGGCTATAATATTACGCTTTTCGGATAGAGGGAATCAACAAAGTTTTTGGGGCCCGAAATCAGTTCTTCGTAATTTTCGAATAAGGCGCGATTGACATGATACCAATTTTTCCTCGAGGCGTGCTCGACAGCCCTGGCGGAGAAGGAGTATCTCAGAAGGTCGTTCGTAAGCAATATTTCCATCTTATTGGCATAATCCTCGGCGTCCTTTGGCCGGGTTATAAATCCCGTTTCGCCATCGCGGACAAGATTCACGACTCCACCCTCGGCGGCCACCACGCTTGGCAATCCGGAGGCGGCGGCCTCCAGGACAACGTTGCCGAATGATTCGGTAGTTGATGGAAATACGAAGATGTCGGCCGAGGCATAGGCGCAGGACAACTCGGAGCCCTCGAGAAATCCCTCCATGACAGCATCGGGTATGTTCCTGGCGATTTCATCGCGCATGGAGCCCTCGCCGACGAAAACGAGCTTGAAGTCGACCCTCTTTTCTTTGAGTATACGATAGGCCTTGATAAGCACCTCGATATCCTTCTCCCTGACCAGCCGCCCGATAAAAATAGCAATCGGGCTGCCATCAGGAGACCACCGCTTCCTGAGATTTTGATTGGCGAACCCCGGGGAAAAACAGGTCGTGTCGACTCCTCTTTCCCATAACGCCAGGTTTCTGAAGCCCTTGCAACGCAACTCCTCGATTGTAGTCATGGAGGGGACGAAATTCCTATCGGACTGATTGTAGAACCATCGTAAATACCCCCAACCATATGGCTCGAACCAGGCAAAACCGTAATATTTGAGATAAGACACGAATCTCGTGTGATAGGAGGCAACCGCCGGTATGCCAACCGACCTGGCATAATCATAGGCAGCCATACCAAGCAGAAATGGGCTGCAGATATGCACCAGATCGGGCTGGAAACTATCGAGCCGGCATTTGATGTCGTGCAGGGCGGGCAGTGAGACGCGATATTTCGTATATAGCGGAAACGGGACCGAAACGATTTCGAAAACCTTGCCATCCCAGCCGTCAGGTTCCGGAATAAAAGGCGAGAAGAAAATAAAATCATGTCCCTCCGATATTAGCGATTTCCGCAGTTGCGCAAGCGTATGGCTAACCCCATCAGTTAACGGAGGCAACGACTCTGTAAAATAGGCGATTCTCATATGTACTGCTATTCCGGGCTAATTGCTCGATAAAGGGGCGCCGAATCGAAAAAATGCAAAGGGCATGTTCGCAGGGATGGCATCAGATAAATGAAGGGCTTCACTTGTTCAGCTTTTCAATTCTCTGGATTATGCCCTTAATCAAGAATGGGAGCACCGAGGTGGCATCGTCCTTAACCTCGGCATACCGTCCGCCCTCGGACTCCGAGGTGAATTTTGCCCAGGAGACGCCCTCCCGGTAAGAGCATCCCGACAACCCGCCCCAGTGATCAGGCTCGGGACAGATGCGTACACCGCGCAAGAATTTCTTTGGTTCGACCGGCATATTCTCAAGAGCCATGATATCGAAAAATGGGGTAACTTGCTGCCCCCAGTTGCGCGGCACCCCCCCGCCAACCGTAAAGATGCTCAAGGTCCCCTTATGGTTATATACCCTCCTGGCATAATCGAAAACATCGACAAAAGTGTTAAACGGAGGCACCAGCAGATCCTCAAAAGGCCGTTCGATAAAGCTCTGGCTGCGGGTAAGCGTTCTGATCATCAAGTCGAGACTGAGCTCGCTATCCGAAAAGGCCGGCACATAGACAGGAACATTGGCTTTGTATGCCGAGGCCAGAATACCTCGTTGATTCGGATACAGCTCAACCAGCAACTCACCCAACTTTCTGAAAAACTCAGCCGAGCCGGTCACCGGGGCCTTCCCTACGGCCGCCGGCACCAACCGGTCGAAATATCTGGCAATTGTCTTTTGAGTCTGCTCGAACGATATTTCCAGCTCGATAGTATCGTAGACACGGCACATGCCTTGTTCGTACAATACGCGATCGTCATCCCTGGGAGCCTTGAAATGGGTGCCGCTCATGCCCTCGGTGAGACCGTGTGTGACCAGCGCACCGGTCGTGACAACTATGTCGACATAGCGTCTGTCGATCAACTCACAGACTATCAGCCCCTGCTTGGCCACGCTCATGGCGCCACTTATGGTCATGACAGTCAAATCGTTGGGATCAGTAAAAATATCAGTCAGAATCCGGGCCGCCTCGCCCAACTGACGGCCGTTGAATGCCGTCTTCTCCATGGCCGCCAGAGCCTCGTCAAAATCGTTGATCTTGCCCAGGTCGAGAGGTTCGAGCGGCTCCAAGCCCTCGCCCCGTGAAAATCCTTTCCTGGTTCTCATCTTAAATTACCTTCAATGTATTCGAAAGCGCAATCATCGTTAGGCCCACATCTTGCTGTCAAAATCGATACCGATTGGACGAGGAATATTAAGCCAATGCACCCCCATTATCAAGGGAAAAAGCATCGGTGATCATCACCGCCGCCTCGCCCCGGCGGGCCCCGGCCCCCCTTCGGGGGGCAGGAAACTCGCCCGCCAAACGACAGTTGGATTATCGGGCCATGCCGGGCGCCGACATTTTCGGCACAACTGTGGCCGCTGGCGAGTTTCCCTGGTCCTGCGGACCAGGCGGGGCCCGCCGGGGCGGAGGGAGGAATTATGCCGACCCCTATTGACGAGACGTCGATAGTGGCTTACTATTCGTTTATGAGAACTGCGCAGTTACTTTTATTATTTTACGCCCTTTCTGTCGCGAAATTGTCGACGGAACCGAATTATATCTGGCCGATGAAATTAACTCCGGAATTGACATCGAAATTCTGCGACTATCGTTCCGGCCATTTTCATGGCGGTCTCGATATCCGCACCCGGGGCAGGGTTGGGTTCCGGGTTTATGCCATAGACGATGGTTATATATACCGTGCGGTGACCTCGTTCCGGGGATACGGCAAGGCCATATACTTGAAGTTGCATGATGGCAGGATTGCGGTTTACGGGCATCTATATGATTACATGGAGCCTATCGAGGCCAGGATATTTGCCGCGCAGATGAAAGCCGATAAATATTTCCAGGACATTTATTTCACCCCGGGCGAATATCCGGTAAAGAAAGGTGATCTGGTTGCTTATTCGGGCGAATCGGGGTCGGGAGCGCCACACTTGCATTTCGAGTTGCGGTCGCCGGATAACAACCCTTTAAATCCGCTTCTGGCCGGGCTTGATATCATCGATAGAGACAAGCCGGAATTCCACCATCTTGCGATAAAATATTTCGGGCAGGATTATCTGCCGGAAGGCTCATTTGAGAATTACGAGCAAGTGGAGATAATCCCCGTGAAAGGCTCAGCCGGTGGCGAGTATTCAATTGCCGATACAATTATTCTCGATCGGCCGATGACGCTGGCCGTATCGGGCGGCGATCGGATCAATGGGCCTGGATTCCTGTACGGCTTTTATGGGTTGAGGCTGTTTGTTGATGACAGCCTGCTATTCGAGATGCGCTCGGATAGCCTTTCGTTTTCCACGACCGGGCAGTTGAATTATATTCGCGATTTCGATATGATAAGTCTATTCGGTTCTAAGCAAAAAACAGATAACGACGCTCATATATTCTATCGTCTTTATATACCGCCATTTTCCCGGCAATATTTCTGGGCAGGATTTGAGAAAAATGGGGGCGTCATTGAACCCACGGGGAATTTGGGGAAGATAAGACGCGCCGACGTTGTGGCATTCGATGAGGCCGGGAACGAGGCCCAAATAAGGTTCTATCTCAAGGAACCGGAATTGGATTTTCTCGCGCCGGCGCGGTTACAATGCTCTCGCCGGAACGATAAATTGTATTTCATTTTCGAGACTCCAATCCGGCCTAAATCGAAAGCTCTGGAATATCGAAATTCGGCTATCGAGGAATTCAAACCTCTCACGAGCATGATGACCTCCATTGTCATATCGCCTGCCACGGGGGATCATTACATCGACACTGTCAAGGCGGCCATACCAAAGGCCAGTAGGGCATATCGCCTTAGATACCTGGACGGTGATGGGCGCACCTCACCGTGGCTGTATTTTGAGGAAAAAACCCTGGCGAGCGATTTTTGGGTCGGCGGATCCCCTGACCTGTTGCGGGTGGAGTACAACTCCGAATCGAGCCCGGATCACCCACGGATCCATATCCGAAGTGACAATCTTGAGTATTCCGAGATGATGAAAACTGTCGGCCCGAGTCTATTCCAAAGCGAATTCCGAGACCGCCGTCTGGCCGGCCCTATATGGGTGGGTATCGAAAGCGCTGACAGCATTGTTTTCGATACCGCGCTTGCGCTTTATGCGGCAATGCCAGGGTATGCCGGCGAGGCCATCTCACCCGATTCGACATTGAGGATCCAATTCGACCGATCCTCTGCCTATAACCAGGCATATATATTTCCATCGGAGGCGCGGCGGGAATCGACACCGTTTGGTCCTGCCATAATTTACGATATTCGCCCGGCAAGCATGCTGTTTAATTCCCCTGTCAAATTCATATTCGATACCGGCAGGCTTGGATTAACGGGCCCTAAAGCGGGCGTTTATGGGATGTCGAGCAATGACGGCAAATGGAATTTCATTGTCGGGATAGATGGTGCCAGACTGGAGGCCAAAGGAATAGGATTGGGGAAAGTGGCAATCCTGATCGACAACGAACCGCCGGTGATCAAGTCGATAAGGCCCGGAGGAACAATATCATCCGCAGCGCCTCTGCTTTCTTGCACGATTGACGACAATCTATCCGGCCTGGCGCTGGATGGTGGATTATCAATGAAAATCGACGGCCAATGGGTACCGGCCGAATACGATATTGATACCGGAAAGTTCGCCTATAAAATCAAGAATACATTGAAATCGGGTAAACATACAATAGAGCTGACAGCATCGGACAACCAGGGGAACTCTGTCACGAAACAATCGATTTTCAGCGTAACGGGCAGGAAGAAATGATCCCGCTAAAAGATAACAATCCCACGCGCCGCTTCCCCATAATGACAGTGCTCTTGATAGTGGCCAACTCGGTAGTTTTCCTCTATACCGACTTGCTCGGGTTTGGAACCAGAGAGTTCGTGTACCGCTTCGCAGTGATTCCGGCCGATATCATGTCATTGGGCGAATTATCCGGCCGTGGCGTGCTGGCGACTTTGGGCACGCTTTTTACCTCTCAATTCCTGCACGGCGGCCTGCTGCATATAGTCTCCAACATGCTGTTCCTGTGGATCTTCGGAAACAATGTCGAGGACAGGTTCGGGTCGTTGTTTTTCATCGTCTTTTATCCACTTTGCGGGGTGGCAGCGGCGATGGCGCAGGTCACGGGTGACCCGACATCGCCCATACCGATGTTGGGAGCCTCGGGCGCAATAGCCGGCGTGATGGGAGCCTATTTGCTCATGTTTCCGCGGGCCCAAGTGCTCACCCTGATTTGGATAATTTTCTTCATCCGATTAATATGGCTTCCGGCCTATATAATCATTATATACTGGATGATAATCCAGGTACTATCGCAGCTTGGCGCCGAGGGGCAGCAAGGAGGGGTAGCGTACCTGGCACATATTGGGGGCTTTGTAGCCGGGATAGCCCTGTTTTTCGCCTACAGGCCATTTGCCGGCGGACGGTATCAGACTTGACCGTTTTACTCGCCTATCGCCGCTATAGCCTATGATACAATTAATTCTTGATTTCGATATTCAGAACTTGTAGATTTCACTAACAGGGCGCGAAATGCAGGGGCCCTGATTTTTATTTTCAAACAGGTATTGGTTGCCGATTAATATAATATGATAAACGAACAGGATTTGGAACAGAAACCGATCAAGCATATTATCAACGAGATGCAGCTCGTGCTCTCGGAGAAAAGGACATCCCTGTCTGTTCTGCGGACCGGGATCACGGTGCTCTTGTTTCCCATGTCGGCCTTGACCGTTCTTTTGGCCACGAGCCGCTATTTCGATATAACGCGCGAATTGGTGCTTGCTATCCCATTGGCCATCATCTGCCTGGGATTTTTCATACTGGGTCTATATCTCATTATCCGATCGGCGCGGCATATCCGCAAATGCGATCAGGCCGCCAGCATGCTTCTCAAGCATTCCGAATATTTGAGAGATCTTCTGGATTTCAGAGATTAGCCCGCTGAAACGCGGCCATTGCTCATAATATATAACTACTCGTAGCGCAGTGCTTCGATAGGGTCCAGCAGTGACGCTTTTCTGGCGGGGTAAAAGCCGAAGAAAATGCCCACGAAACCGGCGAAGAAAAATGATATGGCCATGGCCGGAACGGACGTGAACACCGGCCAGTGCAGCAGGGCCGATATGACTTTCGCGCCCAGAACACCCAGCGCAATCCCGATTACGCCCCCGACCAGGCTCAATACGATCGACTCAGCAAGAAACTGAATCATTATATCTCTGCCCTTGGCCCCGACCGCCATCCTGATTCCGATCTCGCGCGTCCGCTCGGTAACCGATACCAGCATGATATTCATGATCCCTATGCCTCCAACCATGAGCGAGACCGAGGCGATCGCACCCAGCAGAATCGTCATTATTCCGGAGGTTGACGTGGCCGCGGAGGCTATGTCGAGCTGGCTTCTGATAGTGAAATCGTCCTCCTGACCAGAGAGAATCTTATGCCTCTGGCGCAGGAGTTCGGCTATCTGATTCGAGGCCTCGTCGATCCGGTTGCGATCCGTGGCCGACACTATTATGGAATTGATATGGTCTCTTCCGGTTAGTTTCCTTAAGACCGTGGTGTGCGGAGCAACAACAATATCATCCTGATCGCGGCCAAATGCATTTTGGCCCTTTGGCGATAAGAGCCCGATAACCTTGAAAGGCAGTTTTCTTATTCTAATAATCTGACCGATCGGATCCTGCCCAGGAAAGAGGTTGTCCACCACGGTCTTCCCCAAGACACAGACCTTGGTCGCACCCTTTACATCCTGCTCCGTAAAGAATGCCCCGGAGGCTATCGGCCACGAACGAATAAAGGGAAACTCCGGCGAATACCCCTCGACTGAGGTGCCCCAGTTGAGGTTACCGGCTACGACCTGGGCGCCTGTTCGAATGACGGGCGAGATCCACTGGACCGCCGGGCAGTTATCCTTGATGGCCTGGGCGTCATCATCGGTGAGGTTCATCATCGTGCCGGCGCCCGCCCTGAACCCTCCCCCGCCCATCTGACTTCCGGGAAAGATGGTCAGCAGGTTTTCTCCCAGCGACGCTATCTGGGCGTTGACCATATTCTTGGCGCCCTGCCCGATTCCAACCATGGCGATCACGGCCGCCACGCCGATTATGATCCCCAGCATTGTCAGGCTTGACCGCATCTTATTTCTACCCAGCGCCTTATAGGCGATTTTCAATATCTGAATATATCTCATCAGTTTCTCGATATTCTCCCCGTATATTCAAGCTCATTCTTCAATCCTCGACCGGCGGCAAGGATTCGATTTCAGCACCGGCGTTCCGAGTCATAGTTACCGCGGCATCCTTCACAATCTTGCCATCCCTGAATGCGATATTTCTCTTGGTATAGGAGGCGATATCGGCCTCGTGCGTGATAATCACAACGGTGATCCCGTTCCGGTTGAGCGATTGGAAAATATCCATAACCTCGATCGAGGTTCTGGTATCGAGGTTTCCCGTGGGCTCGTCGGCCAGGATTATGGTGGGATCGTTGACCAGAGCCCGGGCGATCGCGACTCTTTGTTGCTGGCCCCCAGACAATTGATTAGGATAAGAATTTCCCCTGTCCTCCAGGCCGACCTGCGCCAGCGCCTTTCTGGCCCTTTCGATGTTATCTCTGGCCGAACTGCCGTTATAAAGCAGAGGGAGCTCGACATTCTCCAGGGCGGAGGTGCGCGATAGAAGATTGAAGGATTGGAAAACGAATCCGATTTTCTTATTTCTAATCTCCGCCCGATTGTTTCTATCCAAAGAGGAAATGTCGGAGCCTTCGAGCAAATACCTGCCGCTGGTGGGCCGATCGAGACATCCGAGGATGTGCATTAGCGTGGACTTACCTGAACCTGAAGGCCCCATGATGGCGACGAACTCACCCCGGTCGATGGAAAGGTCGATTCCGCGCAAGGCGTGAATTTCGTAATCACCGAGCCTGTATACCTTGACCAGGTCCTTTATTTGAATCAAAGGAGGCAAATTTATCTCCTCCCGCCGCCGAACCGAGGCATGAAGGGGTTGACCTCCTGGCTGTTATTCGGCTGCGTCACTCCCTCCTGCCTGATTATGACCTTATCTCCCTCTTTCAAATTGTCCGAGGTAATTTCCGTGAATGAGCCATCAGAAATACCGGCCTGCACCGGGGCCGGCTCAGGATTATGTTGTTGATCGAGCACCCAGACTCGGGCCCGATCGGATCTGCCTGCCCGAGCCGAATCGGTTCGCTGATAATTACCGCCAATGGAGGAAAATTGCCCCCTGGCCGTATCGGAATTTGCCGGTGTTGGGCGGGTGGATTCGCTTCGCAATCCGCTCAGGCGGAATCGCAATGCCGCCGCCGGCACCTTGAGCACATTTTCCCTTTTGTCAATCTCAATAACCACGTTGGCGGTCATGCCCGGTTTCAGAAGGAGATCGGGATTGGATACGTTCAGGATAACATCATACGATACGACATTTTGTTCCACCTGCGGTGAAAGCCTGACCTGCTTGACCAGCCCCTCGAACAATAGCTCAGGGTAGGCGTCCACGGTGAATCGCGCCTTCTGACCATCGGCGATCTTCCCGATATCGGCCTCATCGATGCTCGTTTTGACCTCCATCTTGGCGAGATCCTGCGCAATAGTAAAGAGCGTGGGGGCCTGAAGGCTGGCGGCCACCGTCTGGCCGACGTCGACATCCCTCGAAATGATGACGCCATCAATTGGCGATGTTATGGTGGCATAGGCGAGGTTGGTCTTGAGCCGATCGAGGTTGGCCTGGGACGATTTTATTTCAGCCCTGGCCAAATCGTAATTTGTCAGGGCGGCATCCCTGTCCGATTCGGATATCATGTTTTTCTCAAAAAGCGACAGGGCCCGTTCGTATTCTCTCCGGGAGAGTTCGGCGGAGGCGACCGCCTTTTCAAGGTCTGCCTGCGCCTGGGCGACTTGCGCTTTCAGGAAAGTGGGGTCCAATTGGGCCAATACCTGCCCCTTCTTGACCTGATCGTTGAAATCGGCGTAGAGGGCGAGAATGGTTCCGGAAATCTGACTTCCCACTTGAACCGTTTTCAAGGCCTGAAGTGTCCCGGTGGCAGTGACGGTGACCGCAATGTCCCCTCTCTGGATTTCGGCCGTTACAAACGTGCCCTGAGTTTTATTACGCTTAGCCCCAAACAGGACAAAAAGCAAGACACCCAGTATCAATACTGGAGTTGCCACAACCAGAATTTTTTTCATCTATTTCCTCAGTTTCACAATAATTGGATACCAAACAAAGAGCCCGGCTACTCATACTATATCATCAGTCGAATATTAGACACAACTATTATACCGATGGTTTGATAATATGGCAAAGCCAGCGCCGGCATTGGCATTATTGCTCCACGATTATCAGGTGTATTTTCTTATTCAAAGGCAATAATATCCAGCGCCATCGCCTTTCGGATAATTCCAAGCCGCGCCTATTCCCGACACAACTCATCGCGGGGAATCACGGTTTCTCAACTCCCCGGCTCCCTGGGCGGCGCGGGTGGCAATGCAAATGCCCTGACAACCGATTGGAAATTGATTCTCTTATGGGTGCTATCGCAAAAAGGTTTGTTACTGGAATGGCCGCATCGGCACAGCGAGATTTCGGTTCTGCCACCCAAATCAAATACGTTCCCATCGACATCCTTTATGACGAAATCGCCGCTAATCCGAAGCGAGCCGTTGTCCTTTGGCTTTATTTCGGCTTTTGCCATAATGATCAATCCTTTCCGGTTTTGAAACGACCAGTGCGAGATAGTTTCGGGTAAATCATTCCTCCTGGATATCAGGCCGCCGAACAAACATCTCCGGCACACGACTGCAGGCGCCGACCAGGCAGAATGGATCCTCGATTCTCAATGGTTCCCCGATTGCATAACCCTGGCCATACTTGACACCAATTTGACCGCCATATCCGCGCGCCATCGACTCCAACTGCCAAATATAATCACGATTCTTTTCCGGATTCAAGAACTGAGTGCGATGTGCGGACAAGGCTTTAATCCAAGGCTCGAATTCGTCCGTAATATCGACCACGAATGTGGGAGCAACCTCCGGTGGCAGGAAAAAATGAAATAAGGCCCCGACCGCATGCGGAGGCTCCTCGAGCGGAAGTTTCTTCAGGGTGGCGTAATTGACTCCGTTCATGACAATCCGTCCGCATGCGATATGATCCGGGTGTGAGGCCCGCTTGCCATGGCCGCCGGCAAACCACGGCGCCATCACTATTTTCGGGCGATGACGTCTGATGAACCCGGCCGCCACCAGCCGAGACTCGTAATTGTCCTCGAGGCGACAATCGCCCATATCGAGATGGGCAATGACAGACGCCCCCATTATCTCAGCCGCCTCCAAGACCTCCTGTCGACGCAGTTCCGGAGTGCCGCCGGTACCCATTTCGCCCTGAGTCAAAATCACCAGCCCGACCCTGTAGCCTCGCTTGCGAAGCTTGATAATCAGACCGCCGCATCCAACCTCGACATCATCAGGATGCGCCCCGAAAGCCAATAGATCGAAAATCTCGGCGTTGTTTTCTTGCATACGGTATCACTCCGTCGGTTCGGCCGCTCGGGTCCCCTCGGCCATTCGGCCGAGCGCCCGGCCGGCACAAGAGCCGGTTAGATTTCATGCGCGAATGCGGGGCATGTGGATAATCCCGGGCAGCGCCCAGGAACGCCGGGCGGCCTGACCCGGAGGGTCAGGGGACCCGAGCGGCCGACCTGGAATCGAAAACGGCGCTTCTTATTTCTCCCGCACATGGTTGAAGACGGCCTGCGCCCCTCTGTAATTCTCTATCTTGAGCATATTATTAAGCCCTTTGGCATAGATGTTATCGCCCTCGCGCAGAAGTTCTGCAAAATCACCATGGCCGAAATTCAACAGGGCTTTGTAAGCAATCCATTGGGCGAAACCCTCGAGATCCTCCAGCGGGAGATCCTCGGGGCAATTCTCGGCTTGCCAGGCGTGACCGATTTCGTGAGCCAGGACACTGACATAATCTTTCTCTCTCAGGCCATATAAGGCATAGATATGGAAATCATCCCCCCTGCGGTAGAAAAGGCCGTTCAGGTCGCCATGGATTCCTTTGGCTTTGCTTTGCAGGAAATCCTTGTCGCGCAGTGAGAAATCGATCTCGCGCTTGATCGCCATGTTCATGCTGGAGGTGATAAACTTCATCACCTTTTTTCTGATCGGATCGACCAGGCCGAAGTCGAATAGGGCCACTTTGCGGCATTCCGGGCAGAGATAGCGGCCGTCGGCAAGCCTGGTGCCGTTTGGCCCGGATGGCGCCGCGCAATTGTCGCAGCGCGGGAAATTATTCACGCAATTTAGGCAATACTTAAACGCCTGGTTACCCTCAAAATACGAGTATTCCCCAAGGATGGGATCGCCGCAGGAATGGCAGCTTTCAACCTGTGAGGCGCAATTCATGCAGAGTTTGGTATCGTTTATGACGATAAACTTTTCCATCGGAAGGCCGCATCTCTGGCACCGCGGTTTCTCTTTCTCGCAAATCGGGCAGACCTGCAGACCCGGTTCGGGATAGCGCATGAAGCTCCCCACCAGGGGCCGCGAGCAGAAGCTGCATCGAGGAAGCTTCGCGTAACACTCGGCGCAGAAAGCGAGTCCTTCTGTTCTTATGGGGGACCGCGTCATTTTGCCGCATTGGGCGCATATGGCGCCGCTCTTCCAGCAGGATTCACAATAGATGCCGCCGTCGGGGGAAACATAGTAAGCCCCGATAATAGAATTGCCGCAACTGCCGCATTTGATATCGGCCGATACTGATGACGCGGCCGCCAGCACGATCAGCGGCATAAGATAAATGGCGAAACGAGCGATTGAGATCGCCCTATGCGCCAGCGCCGGCCATGTTTTCATTGCTCTTGACATATTCCAGCGATTGCAGCAGGTCCTCCTCGGGAAATATCTCGAGTATAACATCCAGGGAGAGCGCCCTGAATACTTGCAAGTATCCCTCGATATTAAGCCGGCCGGAGCCGAGCCTCCGGTGATCCGCGCCTTCTCTAAAATCGTGCAGGTGGGCCAGCCGGATATATCTCAAGTGATCCTGGAAGAACTTGATTACCTGCTGCCGTCTGGGCTCGGGAAGCTGCTCGGCATGGCCGACATCCCACACAAGCCCCAAATCCCTTTCGACGGCGAGCCTTCCGACCACCTCCAGGAAGGGGGTTGAAACAGTATGGGTATTCTCGATACAGAGTTTGATCCGGCCGCGGCATTTATCGAGAAGGCGGCTGATTGAATTTTCGAAAAGGGAGCTTATTCGTTCGGGATAGCGCTGTTCCATGAAAAAAATCTGTCTGGATGAAAGAGAGTAAAAACCCAGGCGTCCGGGGTGAAGGATGAAATACTCGCCTCCCAATTCGATCGCCATTTCAATGAATTCGCCCACCCTCTCCAAACCTGCGGCCCGGACCTTTTCGTGGCGGTTCAGAAGAGGCACATCCGATGGCCCATGGAAACAGAGACCAATGCCGAGGGCTCTAAATTTCCGCTGGATTTCGGCCCGCTTATCTGGGCCGAATTTTTCCGGGAAATAGCGGGGATTGTCGAAACTAACCTGGACCAGCCCGAAACCGTTCCTTTCGGCGAAATCAACAAGATAGTCGAAATCACCTCGGCCCTTGACATCAGCGAAACCGAGTCGTCCCAATTTAGTGCCGATGGCGTCGGAGATCAGGTCTTGCGCTCCTTCTTTTTGGCGGCCGGGAATAGGACGTTGTTTAGAATCAGGCGGTAGCCCGGTGAATGTTTGTGAAGCGAAAGATCACTGGGCGGATCGCCTATCATGTGCTGGTAATCCTCCGGATCGTGACCTCCCAGAAAGGTAAATGTTCCCCTGCCATAGTTGCCGTGAATATACTTGGCCTCGTTTTTCCCCTCTGTTTCGGCGAGAATTGTAACGTGCTTCTTGAGCAGTTGCTTGTTAAAACCGGTACATTGGCCCCAGAAACCATTGACTATTTGGGTGTGGTCCTGGGTCAGCATGGTTGGGACGGGGTCCCACTTGGCAGAGAAGTTGAATATGCTGAAATAGTCGGTCTCGGGCGTCAGACCGGGAGTGCCGCGAGCGGGAGACGTATCGATATTGGAATGTTCATAGATCAGCGGATTGGTTATGACCTCGAAATTCTCGAAAGCCAGGGTTCGCGTGAAATCAAGCTGGCTGTTGCAGCCGGGGTCCACGGCATCGCCATCGAATTCGGAAGGTACGATATCGGTTTTCCGGGCGGAACGGGCGATGTCATATGTATCGGTAGCCGAGCACATACCGAATAAGAAACCTCCCTCGGCCACATATTGGTCGATCGCATCTACGACAGCAAGTTTCAACTTCGAGACCTTGGAAAAGCCAAGCTCGCGCGCCGTTCTCTCATTCAGGGCTTTATCCTGTTTATACCACATCGTATTTCGATAGGCGGCGAAAAATTTGCCGAATTGACCCGTAAAATCCTCGTGATGCAGATGAACCCAGTCGTATTCGTGGAGCTTCCCTGCCAACACATCGGGATCCCAGACAATATCGAAAGGTATTTCGGCATAAGTCAGGGCCAGGTTGACGGCGTCATCCCAAGGTTCGTTTTTGCTGGCCGGCGGGGCATAAATGGCGATCTTGGGTGGCTTTTCAAGCAACACCGATTCCATGTTGCTGTCCTCGACGGTCTTCTTTATTTCGGCCTCCTGGGCCCCCGTAATCTGCTCGAATGAAACGCCTTTCAGACGGCAAACCTCGACAATCTGCGGCAGGTCGTCAGATAGAAAGGAACCGCCCCTGTAATTTAAGAGCCACTCCACATCGACACCGTACTCAAGGCACCAATAGGCCACGCCGTAGGCCTTTAGATGATCCGTCTGGGTAATGTCCATGGGGATTAATATCTTGGAAGCCCCGGCCAGGGGAACTGTAATCAACATTAGTAATATGATAATATATACTCGCCTCATCACCGATGACTCCCTTACTTATTATCGTCAAGTAGTTAACGGCCTGCAGGTGGCTTATGTTCCAAAAGCTCCGGGCCGCCAAATAATCCTCGATTTTGCCGGCCGCTCCCGCAGCATCAATCAACGCAGGCTGACCTCGCCGGCCGAGATCGTTTTCACCTCGTCTTTGATCTTCAGGCGCAAAGCACCGTTCTGATCAATTCCCATGGCAATTCCCGAAAGACGGAGTTTCCCCAGCCTGACATTCACCCTTTGGCCCAGTACCGAGGAGCGCCCGACAAGCTCATGCCCCATAAAGCGCAAGCCATATTTCTGGAAATTGGAATATGACTTCTCGAAATCGGCCAGGAAATAGTGCAGAATATTGAAACGATTATGCCGGCGGCCGCTTTCTATCGCCACGGAGGTCGCGCCGGAACGGATGCGCGACGGCAGATCGCCGCGCTGATTATTGACATTTATCCCTATGCCGAGTATGGCATAATTGATCTTATCGAGCTCGGCCGAAAGCTCGACCAGGATTCCTGCGACTTTACGTCCGCTGAGAAGGCAATCGTTGGGCCATTTCACCTGCGCCGGACAGCCGCAGACCTTCTCGATCGCACGGCAAACCGACATGGCCGCGATCTGCGAGAGGGCCGGCATTCGAATAATAGATATCCATGGCCTTAGCAGCAGGGAAAAATAAAGCCCTGTTTCTCCCGGCGAATGCCAGGTGCGGCCGAGCCTGCCGCGCCCCCTCGACTGCCTGTCGGCGATGACCAAGGTACCCTCCCCGGCGCCCGATTCGGCCAGATGCCTGGCCGCCTGGTTGGTGGAGCCAATCGATTTATAACTGTGGATCGTTTGACCCATTACCCTTGTGCCCAGACCGCAAAACAGAACAGCCGGATTGATGGAGTCGGGCAACGCGCTGAGGGTGTATGCCTTATTTTCCTCGTCAAGTTTGAGACCCGATTCGGCAAAATGGGACAAGGCCAGGGCGACCTCGGCCCTTTTAAGACCGGCCCCGTGAGCTATCTGGTCAATTGAATGACGCTCTTTGGAATCGAGAAGATATCTGAGCACCCTGGCGAATTTCTTAGCATCATCCGACGACGTCAATTCCGTTCCACCACTTTCATGGAGAGGTCAAGCGCCGGGGCAGAGTGGGTGATCCTGCCGATCGAGATTCGGTCGACTCCTGTGAGAGCTGTTTTCCTGACATTGGCCTTATTCACATTACCCGAGGCCTCCAGGATGACCTTATGCCCCCGGGCAATAGAAACCGCCTTCTTGAGCGCGGCGAAGGAAAAATTATCAAGCAGTATATAATCCACTCTGTAACTCAATGCGATCCCCAACTCGTCCAAATTCCTCACCTCGATCTCGATTTTGGCGCGGGTCTTCCTGCGGTGGCTTTCAACCTTCTCGAGCGCTTCCCTGAACCCACCCGTAGCCGCGATGTGATTTTCCTTTATCAAATACATGTCGAAGAGACCAAGCCGATGATTGCAGGCGCCTCCATGGCTCACGGCCAGCTTTTCCCAACGCCGCATACCCGGCATGGTCTTTCGCGTATCGAGAATTTTCACCGGCAGATCGCGAATCTCGGCCACCATGGCGGCAGTCATGGTGGCGATCCCCGACAGATGACAGAGAATATTCATGGCGGTACGTTCGCCGGTGAGAATGGCGTTCAGTGATCCACTCAAACCAAGCACCTTATCGCCCGATGCCACGGCTGAGCCGTCGCGTATAAAGCGTTTCACTTTCACGCTGCGGGAAAGTTGCTGAAAGACCTCGGCAAATTGGGCGGTTCCCGAGATGACGCCGCCCGCCTTGGCAACGACAACGGCCTTCCCGCGCCGGCCATCGAGTTTGAGGGCGGCGGTGGTAATATCGCCGGCGCCGATATCCTCCGCCAGCGCCAGGCGAATTAATTCCTTTTCGATCTCAACTTTGTCCATGATTTCAATTTAGCAGCTTAAATTGCGGTGTCAATCGGAAATGTCTTGACTAAGAGTCGGAGTGGAATAATTTATGGGATATCATGATGAACATTCCCCATGCCGTACCGTGTACGAAGAAGGGCCATACCAATAAACTATGCTGGCTCAGTACCCTGGCGGACAATGACGGCGCCGAAATTTCCAGGCAGGATGATATTCTGGTCTGCAACGAATGCGCCGCGTTCAAGGAAATCATCAATCGCGGATTCGGGCGCCGCACCGCCGATATGGCCCTGGGATCGACTATCGCGACGTTGTTGAGACAGGTATCGGATCGCAATATCAGTCTGGACGAGGCCAGGCAGCAACTCGAAAAGAAGGTTTCGGAACTGGCACTGATGAAGATTATCACCGATGCAGTGGTCAAGACCGGAGACCTGTCGCGGGCATTGAAAATAATCCTGACCGGCGTGACATCGGGCAGGGCCTTTGGATTCAACCGGGCCGGCATCTTCCTGGTTGACCAGCGCCATGAGTACCTGCAGGGCATGGATGCGGTGGGACCGGAGAACTGGCAGGCCGCAATCAGAATTTGGAACGAACTCCATGCCCTGAGTTTCGAGCAGCAGATAAATAACATCTTGAAAGCTCCCCAACTCGGGAGAGACTACCTGCAGATGATCATCGAGAGAATCAAAATTCCCCTGGCCAACAAGTCGAATTTCCTCTTGCGCGCCCTGTGGTCGGAGAAACATACCTTTTTCCGCAAGAGCGAGATGGATCCATTTGTGGTCGGCGGCATCCTCAAGCATCTCGATTTCAACGAATTTGTAGCCGTTCCCCTCAGGGCCGAGGGCATTCAGTTGGGCTTGATGGTGGCGGATAATTTCTACACCAACAAGCCGATCACCGAGGCCTCTATCGACGCGTTGGAGACATTGGCCAACACCTGCATCAGCGTGCTCGAAATCACCGTCTTACATGAGCAGTTATCGCAAAGGCTCCAGGAACTCGAGAGGGTGAACCAGTTATTGCGCGAAAACCAGGCCTACCTGCTTCAGGCCGAGCGCCTGGCCGATATCGGGAGACTGGCGGCGACGGTTGCGCACGAGTTTAAGACGCCGCTAGTGACGATTGGCGGTCACGCCAGGAGAGCGATACGAGACATAAACACGCCGAAATTCAAGAAAAAGGACCTCGACATAATCGTATCGGAGATAGACCGCCTGGAAAAGATAACCTCCGAAATACTCGAATACTCAAAGCCGTCTAAATTCGACATCAAATCATATTCGATTAACGACTTGGTGAAGGAGTCGCTGGAATTTCTGGAGCATAAGCTGCTCAATCTGGGTATAAGGCTCAGAGTCAGATATGCCGACAGCGATCCGCATATCGCGGTAGACGAGAGAAGGTTCAGGCAGGTCATGTTCAATATAATCGATAACGCTCTCGATTCCATGAAGACCGGCATGCACCTCAAGGTGGAAACGCGGGCGCTCGAGGGGTATGCGGCGCTGGACATAATAGACTCCGGCTGCGGGATTCCCGACGACCTGCGCGACAGGATATTCACATTCTTTTTCACGACCAAGGCCAAGGGCTCGGGATTGGGGCTGCCGATATCGAAGAGAATCGTCGAGGACCACGGCGGCTACATAGAGTTTGAATCGAAATTGAACAGCGGAACCACCTTTTCGGTATATTTTCCGATTTCGGGCCAAAAATAATTTGAAAATTCGCTTGGCCGGTGATAGAATAATTATTACATTATTGCCGACTTCAATCTTCAATCGTCAATTTGCGGTTGGCGTAAGTAGAGGGGGTTAAGATGATTCCTGTATTGATCGTGGAGGATGAGCAGCACCTGCTCGATCTTTATTCCGATGAGCTGTCGGACGCCGGATTTCAGGTCCGTCCGATATCATCGGGTAAGGAGGCGCTGGACTGGATCAAGAAGGAACGCCCGGGAGTGGTTGTCCTCGATATCAAGCTGGCTGACATGGAGGGATTGCGCGTCCTCGAGATGATCAAGGACCACGATAGGACCATACCGGTGATCCTCAATTCCGCCTACGCGGTTTACAAGGCCGACTTTTCCAGTTGGATGGCAGATGACTACGTGGTCAAGTCGTCGAATTTGACGGAGTTGATAGCGAAGGTCAAGCACTATGCCGGTTCGGCCGGAGCCCAGCCCGTGGGAGCGTGATCAGAGTCCAATATCCGCTTACCTCCGCGGAAAAAGCGAATGACAGTCCTGAAGCGGCTACTTCAGGACTGTCATTTTTATTGTCGATGCATCATCGCCGGCGCTAAGCCTGCAATAATAGACCCCCGTGCTCAACTTCGCATTACCGGTATCATAAGAGACGAGATGTCGCCCGGCTTCCTGGCGCCCCTCATAGAGAAGATCGGCCCTCTGGCCAAGCAGGTTAAATAATTCGAGCTTGACGTCGGCCGCTCTTGGCAGGTCATAGGAAATCATGGTCCTGGCGTTGAACGGATTCGGATAATTCGTTAGAAGCAGGTGGTTTTTCGGGATCATCGCATCATCATCGCCATCGATCGCGGAGCTTTCGACGGTGCCGCCTGATATTACGAAGAATTTGCCGCCCATATTGTTGAGGAACTGCTGTCCGGCAATAATATCAGGCACGCCGTCCCCGTTGACATCGCCGATAGGCCTGACCGTGAATATCTTGGAGTCGGTGTAGCAGGTCCAGATCTCCTGACCGTCGGCGCCGTTTATCAGCGCAACAGCTCCCGTGAACGCGCCGGCTATGGCCTCGCAGACGCCGTCGCCGGTGACATCGTTAGCCCAATAAACCGCCCAGACATCGTCGCCCATAGGGTATGTCCAAAGCGTGCTGCCATCATGGCCCGATAAAGCCAGGGCATAATTACCCCAGGAGGCCACGAGGACTTCGGAAAACCAATCTCCATTCAGATCGGGGCTAATGACGATTCTCATCACCGGCCCCCCGGCCTGGGCAGTCCATAACGTGTCGCCGACACGGTCCCTGGAATAACCGGAAAGGGCAAATACGAGATTTCCGCTGCTCCAGGATCCGGCAATGACATCGCCGTAAGCATCACCGTTGGCATCTGGTATCCCGGCCAACGAGAAAATCGATCCATTGGCGTCAAAGCTCCATATTAAGCTGGTGTCGAGTTCGACGCCGGAGTAGAGATAAACCTTGTCGTCGGTGTCCCCCGCGCCCAGAACAGCCTCGGGGATATTGTCATAATTGATATCGCTCACCCTGCTGACTGAATAAACGGCGTCGGCAACCTGATGTCTCCAGATCATGGCGCCGTCGGCTCCATTCAGGAGGATGCCGGCATTGGCGTCCGAGCCTGCCCCGGCCAGGACCTCGGGGATAGTGTCACCGTTGATATCGCCCATCGAGGCGACGCTATAGACCCAGCCGCTGGGCAGGTTCTGATAAGTGTCATATGACCAGATTGTCTGCCCGGAGGCGCCCTCGATGGCGAAAATGGTCCTGCTGCCCCAGGCGGTGCCCAAGATCAGGTCGCGGGTCCCGTTATGATTCATATCATCTATGGCTATGAGACACTCGTCGCCATAGCCGCCGGAATTGGATGGCCCGCCCAGGGGCCTGGCCGACCAGATGAGCTCGCCCTCGCCGTTGCCCGAGCCGGAGACGCAGAGAAGATTATCGGTGGTGACACCGGCGTCGAACGATTCGGCAACGACATCCTGAATGCCATCGCCGTTGACATCGTCCACAGCCGTGCATGAAACCACGTTTTCCGGCCCCTGATAGCTCCAGATTATCTCCCCCGGCTGGAAGACCAGAATTCCATTGGCCTCTATGGGCAACGGGGCCGTGGGCCGGACAGGATCATTGGAATAGAATGAAAACACAGCGTCATATGATCTGATTTCGGCCGGCCTGAAATGGAATCGATACTGACGATGCTGGCCCGGAGAAATAGTATCGGGGATGGACGGACCAAGAATTGTGAAAACGGTATCTTGAAATAAAACCGTGTCGATAATCAGGGCCTCATCACCGCTGTTGGATATGTCGAGTTGGCGAACATGGTTTCCACCAACCGAAATGAAGCCGAATTTAAGCGTATCGGCGCCAAAATTAATGACCGGCGCCGCCAGCGCCGTTGACGCGCATAAGAGGAGACATAGCAATACCCTCATAACCGCACCTCCTGTAGAATTACAAATCAAATCGCCTGAGCCAATTCTGGATTCACCAAAGACCTCACTCCAAAAAAATGGGCGGCTCTACCTCAATAATATCATCTTTCTCGAAAGAATGCTGCTTCCCACTCTCAGCCTATAGAAATAAATTCCACTGCTTACCGAATTTCCTTTAGAGTCCCTCGAATCCCAGATGACTCTTTGTGTCCCGGAATCGTGCGCGCCGATTAACTGGTATTCCTTCACAACTCTTCCTACGATATCGAAAATCGAGAGGTTTCCCCTGATTCCCGACGGCAATTCCACCGTAATGGCCGTCCTGGCATTAAACGGATTGGGGTAATTCTGAGCCAGGCCGACAGACCCGGGAATCGGGCTTTCACTGGCTCCGGTCAGGTGATGGAAAATAAACGACCATACCGGAGAATACGATCCCCATCCATGCGAATTTTCGGCTTTCACCCGCCAACAGAAGAAGGTATCGACCTGTGGCGCTTGCAAGACCATAACCGTATCGGTCAGGAGCGAATCGATATAAAAAGGAGTTATCAGGGCGGTATCGGGATAGACCTCGAGGAGATATCTTTGGGCCGACGGGGCTTGATGCCAGGCAAATGTCATCACGGTGTCGGTCAGGACCGTATCGCGCGGCGGGAAGAAGGGAACCGGGGCCGGCGGGGCGGTATAGAAAACGAATGACGCGATTGACGAATATGGGCCCCATCCATATTGGTTGCCGCCCTTGACTCTCCAGAAGACCAGCGAATCGATCGGCTGAAAAACCGGCGTCAAGCTGGAATCGGCCACGAGCGAATCGACGAAAAGCGGCACGGCCAACAGCGAATCGGCGTAAATCTCAAGCAGGTAACTTTGGGCGAATTGCGACCTGTGCCAGACGAAAGTTATTGTGGTATCGACCAGAATAGTATCCTGCGGCGGGAATATCAGGACCGGGGCGGGCGGCCGCGGATCAGTCGGCGGCAGAAGCTTGTCGACCACGACCGGCCTGTTGCTGGGGACAACGACGTTATTGACGGTCCTTGTCGAATATCCGGCTTTCAGGAATCTGAGCGTATAGGTCCCAGGATCCAGGAGGCGTCTGTAGCGGCCGCTATCGGGCCGGGAGAGACGCGGCCGGATATCGGCATTGATACGCTCGACAACCTGCACCTCGGCCTCGATCGGTTCGAGGGTAACGGAATCGCGGATTATCCCGGTGATCGCCGACCCGAGGGCGCGGCCAAGGAGGTAATATTGAGAAGGCAGGTGGCGGTTGCAGATGTCGTCCACCAGAGTCGAATCCTGAATTGTCGTATCCGAAATTTCGACTGAAAAGGCCACCGTGCCAAAATTGCCATAGAAATAGGTTTTGAAATCGCCCTTGTCGACCAGGGCCCGCCTAGCCTCGTAGGTGGAATCTCCGGCGTCATCGACTATGCGGCTGCAGTATTGCCGGCACAGGGACAGCATCATGGTTTCATCGGGGCTGGCGCCATGCCCACCATCGGTTGACCACCACCACCAGGGGTAATAAGCGACCTCGGATCTTCCATAGGTTGGGGAATGATAATCGAGTCCTACAACGGGGCGGTAGCGCCAGGCGAAGGCGGCCATGGCGATATTCTCAGTTTGAGTGAACGGGGCCGTGCCTTTATACTGCAGCGATTCCGGAGTAGTGGCATCAAGCCCCTGGTCGATATTGAAGCCGAGATCATAGTTGCGGTTGTTGTCAACACCGTCGTGAAAATCGAAAACCCCGTTGGAGTCGTTGTCGCATTTATTCTTGCGCCAGTCGGTATCGCCCTCCTCGACCACTATGTGACCCTCGGGGTTGATATACGGCACGCAGAATATTTCGAGCTCATTGATATATCTTAAAGCAACCGAGTCGCCGAGCGCATAGCGGGCCATGATATCCTGAATGAACCACATGACAACCTCGACACCCAGCACCTCATCGGCATGGACTCCGCCGCAGTAGAAGACCGCCGGTTCATCCTCTTCCATCGAGACATTGTCGGAGATCTTGAATCTGAGCATCGGGATGTTGTCCCTGGTCGAATACCCCATGGTGTCGAGCCTGCAGACCTGCGGATAGGCGGCCTCGAGATCGGCGAGAGTCTGCAACGCCTGGGAATAGCGCGTGTACCGGGAAGGCAATTGAGCGTTGACTCCGGCGAATGCGATCAGCAATATCAATGATGTTAAAACGAATCTGCGAACCGGCATCGATTTTTCTCCTTTATTTCATGCGGGGCATAATGAAGCCGCCATCTTATTATCGACTTTAAATTTTATCAGGCCCTCGATAATCCGGGCATGCTCATTTCAGGCTGTCATTTCAGGAGGGTCATCCTCTTCGTTATAACGCCATCGAACGTGGCCAGGCGGTAGAAGTAAATGCCGGACGAAGCATCGCCGGCATTCCAGAGAATCAGATGGCTGCCGGCATCGAATTCACGATCAGCCAGAGTCGCAATTCTTTGCCCGAGGACATTGAAGATATCGATCGTCAAGCGCTGCCGGGATGGGAGGTTAAACTCGATCTGAGTCGCGGCGTTGAATGGGTTGGGGTAATTCTGGCCAACAGCGAATTTCCCGGGGACCATCTCCCGATCATCAGCACCGACCATGTAGGGCGAGCCGGTCGTGAACTTGACAGCCCGGCCACTGGAAATCTGCGCGGCCCCGGCCGGGCGGGCGCCGTTGAAGTTGATACATATGCCATCGGTGCGGTCGGGCGAACAGATGCCGGCAGACATTGTGGATACGGATTGAGCGGTCTGGTATTGGAAAATGATTTCATTGTCGCCGGATAGGGACGGCCAAAATGCGTTGTCCAGAATTATTATTTCGAAAGTCTGGGTGCGGCCGTTGTCGCTGTCGTAGGCGTTTCTCCAGCCGATTATAAACCGACCACCGGACTCGTCATGATGGTAATAGACGCGCATCGGCGTCTGCACGAAATCATCCCAGAAAGGAGCGATCATGGCCATGGCGTTCTGGGGCGCCGGTATGGGACAATTATAAAAATTCGGCCACCAGGTTCGGCCGAACGCCGCAAAACCGTTATCGCAGATGGTTATCTCATCGAAAACCTGACCATAGTATAGCGCCGGGAACGGCAGCTCGATGGTCGCGACGTCATCATCAGTGAGTGAAACATAAGTCCAGGCTGTATTAATATCGATCCAGCTGTAATCGGGATGATATAAGTATGTGGTGTCAGTGTTATCGAAACAGTAGTAGCCGTAATTATCAGGGCCGACAGGGTCCGATTGCTGCACCTGCCCCACCTGCACGCTGAAAGAGGAAGTGACGACATGAGGTCCGAGACCGGTGTAGATCATGGTGAAATTAATGATATGGCCGATGTAAATATCGGAATCGACAAAGACTGCGAAGTGGTCATCGACGTTGCTGACGGTATCGCCCGGCAAGCAGTCGCCAATAACCGCCATCGAATCGATTATTTGGACCTGGTCATCGGAGGTCCGTAGAATGGCGCTGGCGCTCAAAACAGGGTCTTCGCCAACATTAATGGCCTGCACAATTATCTCGGCCAATTCCCCGGGGTCGAGTCGCCCGTTCAATCCATCTACAATCATTACCGTGTCGGATATGATATTGCCGGCGGCAACCGAAAGGTTAACGACGTTGTGCCAGGTATGGCCGCCAACATCGGTGACATCAATTATCATCCTGGCGGTGGCGCCATCGGGCAGTTCCGATGCGGCGCTGATAAGAAATGGCTGGTCGGGTGACGACGATTCGCCGGGCGCGATGTTGCCATAGTTCGCTGTTGATCGGGAGATGGTGATGCCGGGCATCTGGCAAGAGATATTGGCTGTTACGTCGTAGGCGGTATCGGTGGCGCCGTAATTTATCAATTGGACCGGCAACTCGACCGTCTCCGAGGGGTTGAGAATGCCATCGCCATCCCCCTGCGACTCTCCGCTGGAGTCATCGTCAACGGTGTGGGAGGCGTAGCCCACAATGGCCCCGCTGGTATGGTAATAAAGGCTGTCCTCGTATGGTATGTAGTTTCTTGCTGTCGCGGTGACTTTCATATATCCCGGGGTAAGTGGCGAGGCCATGAATTCGAAATTACCGGCGTTATTGGTGAATCCGCTGGCGAACACCTCGGCGCCTTTCCAGATACAGACCGCGGCCCCGTCAATTGCCGTTCCCAGCGTGTCCTGAATATGAATATCGACCCGGTTCTGGCCGAATGCGATTGAATCGGGATGCCCAACCTGCATCGGGCGCGGGACATCGGTCCAGCAGTTGATCTCGGGGTCGCCAAGGATGTTATAACTGTTGAAATAGAGTTCCACTTCGCCATTGGGATTGCGATTGGTGGGGAAGGCGTCATAGAGCACCATCTTCCCCATGAGCTGGGCCTGGGCCAGGGTTGTAACGTCCTCGTAAAACAGGCCCCAATAAGTTCCTATATCCAGGGTGTTGGTCCAACGCGTATGGGCGTAGTGGTTGCTGTTGCCGATAAAACCAGCCCCTCCCTTGTTGTTGGACCTGATCCAGGTCTCCCCGAAACAGACGTCGTAAAACTGGTCGTTGTAATCTCCGGTGCCACACACCATGGAGGTCATGATGGGATACTTGTTGACGTTGGTGAGGGCGCTGATGTTCCAACTCGTGTAATCCGGCGGGGTCCAGCCATCGGCCGTTCCGTATCCTCGATAATTCACGAATGCGACCCCGGCATTTATGGCGGCGCTGATCAAGGAAGGTAGATTCCAGCCCCCATTTTCGGCGAAAAATGTATCGACATGAGTGAATCCACGGCTCATCATGGCCTCGCGGCACCAGAGCTTGGTGAAGCGCGGGCTGGTGAACGAGAATCCATCGCTTCCGGCTACAACCACGCCGCGGTGATACCAGCTGGTATCGGTCATGAATGGGGTGCGTTCATACCTGAAAAGCTTATTAAGATAGTAACCTATTTCGGCCTGATTATCGAACGAGATGCGGCCGATCAGGACCTCGGGGAAATAGTCATTGCCGTGGAGGAAAGTGTAATAATTGTCGGATTCAATGTCGCCCAGGTCGAGCGGATTATCGTACTCCCTGGTCGCGATGCCGGGTCCGCTCGGCATCTCCACGTCGCCCATGATAACGATATAATCCGGCTTGTTCTGGCAGGAGTCGAATCGCGCCAGGATATAATTTCTGATATTGACATAGGTGTTGGAACCCAATTGACTCTGCAGAATCGGCACGACATCGAAGCCTTTAGCCTTCTTCCAGACAATGAACGGCTGCACTTGCGAGGCGAAGGCGTCCGGGTAAAGCACCCAGTAGGCCCCGCGTGTCACCCGAACGGGATCGAAGACGGCCGGATTATCGACAAATGAGCGGTATATCGGGGCGAAGGCCTCGGAAATATTATCGCCGTACCGCGTGATTTGAGAGCCGGCATGCGAGACCTCGATCTCCAAATCGGTAAAAACCCGAAGTGATCCATTGTCGGGATCGTATTGAACAGGCGATACGGTGAGCGCATACAGGCGCAGGTCGCGCATGACCCCGGCAATTTCGCCCGTAACCAGTGGCCGTTCAACCTGCGAAAATGGGGTCTCCGCGCCAGCCAGAAAGGACTGCATGTCTTCTTCCGATGCGGAAGCCAGTGAGATATCGGGTATATCGGTGTATTCCTGGCGGACGATCTTAAATGATGGATCGGCATCGAACGGCACGGCCAAGAGGCGGGTGAGAGTGGGAATAACCGTATTCTCGGGGCCAAGGTATGCGCCCCGGCTTTGTCCGAAAGCCTCTGGAAGATAAGCAGTAATTGCCTGTCGACCATCGGGCAAAGTCACAGGATCGTGATCCAGGGATGAAATATGGATATTAATGATAGTGCGGTCGGCGGCCTGAGTTAATGCGGCCACGTCGGAGGGGGTGTTGTCGAATTCAAGCGAGTTGCCATGGGCGCCGATCGCCAAAGGCAATGCCAATATTATCAGGGCTGTCAACCCGCGCTGCATATCTTATTCCTCCTCGGTCGAATAAATGTAGTATGGGCGGATATGTCCACCCGCGTCATTTCAAGTTAATAACAGGGCCGCCAGTTTCGGCGTTCCCAAGAGTTGGCCCGCAACCGCGGAGGATTACTCATATTGCGATTGCAGTTCCGCAAATAAATCAGAGGGTCAATTTTCGGAGAGCTTCCTTGCCCGTCCGTCGATCTTGCTTTCTATCGTCCCCGCCTTCTCGACAGCCTCCACGATAATCTCGGTCAACCCCAGGCCGGTTTGTTTGATTTCGGAGGTCACCGGGATACCGAAATACTTGTCGGCGTTGGCGTTGGCGACATAGTCAATTGACGCCACCGAATAGCCACGATCGGGCTCCACGGGCGCTCCGCCGACCCTGACTTCAACAAGCTCGACGTGGGCGCTGTCGCCTCGCCAGATATACGATAGCCCCGACAACTGCAGAGAACCCTGGTAGCTGCCCTGTTCCAGGCCGATATTGTGCTCTGCTATCTTGATTAATTCATTTCCCGTAAGAGTGAAAGTGACCACGCTGTTGTCGAAAGGCAGGATTTCATGAATGTCCATCTTGGTGACCGGACCGGCGGGCAGATCCTTGCGGATACCACCGGAATTGAGGAAGGCAACATCCGTTCCCATGCGACTCCTCAAGGCATCAGCCAGCCAATCACCGATATTCGACTCGGCCCGATATTGAGTTTGCCAATTGTCTTTCAACTGGGCAATCACCATTCCATACGATTTATCTACCTCGGCTTTGATGCTGTCCACAAGGGCGCTGAGCCCCGGATCCGGGGCAATTTCGGCGGTAAGCATCGGGATAAGCCTGCCGGAATATTCCATCACGCTGTCACCGCCTACGGTCAGATCCAATCGCCCCAGGTTGCGGCAGTTGGAGCCGGTTTGAGCAATGATGACGCCGTTGACCCGCTCGGGAGTCTCAAGGCGCGTATGGCTATGGCCGCCCAAGATCAGGTCGACTCCCCGAATGCTTTTGGCCAGCTCGCGATCATTGTCGATCCCGAGGTGAGAGAGGACGATTATGAGGTCTGTCTTGGGATCGATTTCCGCGACAATCTTATCCACCTCCGGAGCCGGGTCGAGCGAAATAAAGCCGTCGAGCTTCTCCGGCGCGGCCATGCCGACCATTTTGTGATATGTCAGTCCAACGACACCGACCTTAAGGCCGTTGACATCATAAATATGATAAGCCTCCGGCACGAAAGAGGTATCGCCTTTGACAAAATTGGCGCAGAAAACAGGGAATCCGGCAATCTTAATGAGATTTCTGACATTCGAGGCCCCCTTGTCGAACTCGTGGTTGCCGAATACCCAGCCGTCGTAGCCGATATCGTTCATCATGGCGACCAGCGCCCCGCCGTAAGCGCCCTGGTATTCCATATCGCAGATAAGCGTGCCGGTCATCAGATCGCCAGCATCGAGGAGAAGCGAGCGCTCCGATTGGCCCCTTTCCTGCCCAACGAAATAGTCGAGCGCCACAAACCCGCCGATAAGGGGCTTGTCCGGAATCCAGGTAGCTGGGGTGGGCAGGTAGGCGCCATGCATGTCGTTGGTGTGCAGGATAGTGATTTTCTGGGGGGCCTGCTGAGCGCAGGTAATCGGCGCCAGCGGCAGGACAAATGCGATGATAATAAGAATTGTTGCGGCTTGGATGCGGTTATTCAGCATTTCGATGCCCTTTTCTTTTTTAAACGGAATGTTCCTCGATAGCTCTCGCAGTCGGTCAATAGCTCTATATGTCTGGGCATGTATATAACAAAAATCGACTGGAATTGTCCAGTAAATTTGGGGGATTTGTCGGAACCCGGACGCCAATCAATTAATTGACAACGGACCGAGAGCATCATAAATTCCCCTATCGTTGGCCTGGATGCTAAATAAGCTAATATGAGGGCGGCGTTTTTTTATGCCCTTATTATCACCCATAACACCCATGAGGGGATAATCTTATGACCGATGATGAGAGATTCATGTCGGAGGCGGTGGCCGAGGCACTCGAAGGGGCGGCCGAGGGTGAGGTGCCGATCGGGGCGGTGGTGGTCAAAAACGGCGAGATAATCGCGCGCGGGCACAACCGCCGGGTGGCGCTATCCGATATCACAGCCCACGCCGAGATGATCTGCCTGCGCGATTTCTCGGCCAAATACCAGCGGGAGAACGGCGAGTTGAGTTTCGACCTGTCTGGTGTCACCATCTATTCCACGCTGGAGCCGTGCGCCATGTGCCTGGGAGCGATGATACATTACAAAATAGGCCGCATAGTTTTCGGCGAGCGTGATATCCTTCTGGGGGCCTGCGGCTCGCGGTTCGATTTCGACAAGGAGGCCGGCGTCAATGTCTGCGGCGGAGTCCTGCGGCAGGAAGCTCGCAAACCGCTGATGGATTTTTTCGAGAAGCATTTGGGACATCGTTCTCACCGCTGGAAAGATATCGAGCTGCCGGCAAAGTAGGGCCAGGGCAGGCTCGAATCCCGAATGAATTTCGTCCGGCCGGGCCGCTCCGAAAAAAATCCGCTTATCTGCGAGAAGAATTCTTTTATTCGCGCCGATTCTGCGATATCATTTGCCTTAATTGGGGGGGCGAATGCTGTTTCGCTGAGATTCGTTCAACGCGCCTATTGAAAGGGTGAACCATGCAAAGACTAATCGGTATCCTTGGTATTGCCACGATGATCGGAATAATATTTCTGTTATCATCCCACAAGAAAGCGGTCAAACTGCGCACGATAGGCTGGGGTTTGGGCCTCCAATTCGCATTTGCTCTCATAGTTCTCAAGACAGCTCCCGGGAAATGGTTTTTCCTCAGGGTCAATGACGTCGTCATTGCCGTGCTCAATTGCGCCCAGGCCGGGGCCAGCTTCGTTTTCGGCAATCTGGTCAGCATGTTCGTGCCGGTCGGCCAGACCGACGGGGGTGGATTTACTCAATTCCAGGATCTGGTCGCCAACAACGGCATGGCTATTTTCGCATTCTCGGTGCTGCCGACAATTATCTTCTTTTCATCGTTGATGAGCATTCTCTACCATTACGGTGTCATGCAGAAGGTTGTAAGTTTCGTGGCGCGTATCATGACCCGCACCATGCTGACCTCGGGGGCCGAGTCGCTCTCGGCGGCATCGAACATATTCGTGGGACAGACCGAGGCCCCGTTGGTGGTGAGACCGTATCTACAAAAGATGACACTGTCCGAACTGAACGCTGTCATGGTGGGCGGGTTTGCTACAATTGCCGGGGGTGTCATGGCCGCCTATGTGGGGCTGTTGAAAGACGCTGTGCCTAATATTGCGGGACATCTCCTTTCGGCTTCAATCATGTCGGCGCCGGCGGCGCTGATGATGGCCAAGATTATGCGGCCGGAGGTGGATGTGGCGGAAACAGCGGGCGGCGTCAAGGTGCAGTTCACCAAGACCACTCAGAACGGCATCGATGCCGCCGCGGCCGGGGCCGGCGACGGGCTTAAGCTGGCGCTCAACGTGGCCGCCATGCTGATCGCCTTTATCGGCCTGGTGGCATTGATAAATCTCATCCTGGGGCTCTTTCGGGATGGCCTGACGCTTTCCTGGATATTCGGCAAGGCACTCTCGCCTTTGGCCTGGCTGATGGGAATACAGTGGGCCGATGCGTCCGAGTTCGGCGACCTGCTGGGCACGCAAATGATGATAAACGAGTTCGTGGCCTACACCAAGCTTCAGGTCTATGCGCCGGTCATATCGGAGCGGACTGCGATCCTGGCCACATATGCCCTGTGCGGTTTCTCCAACCTGGGTTCGGTAGGGATACAGATAGGCGGTATATCGGCGCTGGCCCCGGATCGTCGCGGCGACCTGGCCAAGCTGGGGCTGCGGGCCATGCTGTGCGGCGCGTTCGCCTCCTGGTGTACCTGCTGCATGGCGGGGATACTGCTATAGATAATTAAAATCTTGGCATCTAAAATAAAGCTCCCCGGGCTTTTTAAATTGCGAACTATATCTTTCGATATCAATCGCTCTTAGTGACTCGCATCTTAAATACTATGTCCCAGGTCCTCCTCTTCGCTTTTTATTTAAATAGAAAAATATGATCAAAGTACCCAGCGGAAATAGAATGAATGAAAGAAACCCCCACGCAGTTGGGTCTTTCCCCACCATAAACGCAGACCGTGCGTTATATAGACTAAGACCAATCCATATCGCAATCAAACCAAGGCCCAAAATTGTCATTACTGTTTCTTCCATACACACTCTCCCCGAATTAGGCTCATTGCCAACTATTTCGTTCAATTTCGAAAAGTAAAACCATTCATTTGAAATCTTGCCATAACTCCATTTGATTATTATAATATAAATCATGAAAGATGGCGAAAAACCATATTACGCCCAAACTATGCATCAAGCATACCTCACGATCGCTGCTAATGCATATTTGAAATATACTCTAATAAATAAACAAACGGCCTACTACAAATACGCAAACACTTTAGATTCTTTACGAATGCATTTATTTTTCGCCCATCAACGGCGTGAGCAATTAATAATATCCATAATATTCAGTGCCCTTTGCCTTGAGGCTTTCATTAATCACTATGCAATTAGTAACTTTGATAAATCTTATTTCAATAATTATATAGAAAGTCTCCCTATTAAAAAGAAATGGATGATTATTCCCAAATTAATCACTGGAAAGTCATTTAAAATGGGTTCCCAAGAGATGACTAAATTAAAAAGCCTATTTGATATGCGCGATAAGTTGGTTCATTATAAGACCATTTTTTATAAATCATTTGACCATTACAAATCATCAGATACTGAAGCGACCCGAATTGTGTCCGCCATCAAAGCCAAGAATGCTCTTCTGGCTGTCTCTTCTTGTATCAAAGGCTTGAAGAAACTTGACCCAGAAGTTGATTCAGCCTGGATTAAGAATGCCCTCGATCCGCTTGTAGAGAATTCACTCCTTAAATTAAATTTATGAAATCACCATATTGGCTAATGACTAGAAAATAGTCTTGAACAAGTAGGTGCTCTTATGGCATTCTTCTTCTCCAAAGATAAATACAAATACTTATTAAATCCCGCGTTATCATCCGCCGTTTTTAATAACTTAAATAGTATTGCAAATAGTAGAAGCCCTCGAGACTATTTTATTAAGTCATTCTGTTTTAATGCG
>MEWP01000010.1 GCA_001775395.1 candidate division Zixibacteria bacterium RBG_16_53_22
ATTAATGTGGTATTATTTATTGCCCCAGGCTCTTCGCTTATCTCCCGATTCGCTCTCGATGTCATGCTTTCCGCCGGTTAACCTTCAGATCCAGTCAAAAGTGTCAACCGAGGTCAGAAGTTTCGCACATCAGAATCGATATTCCCGTGAGTACACCATGGGCGTGAAATCCCCATTTCTACGTCAGAGGCAAATCAAAGACAAATGTCAGTTCAAATTCCCTATCAGTTTAAATTCATGGGAACCACTTTGCGGCAGACCGAATTCGCAGGCATGGGACAAGTAAGTGTTGCCTAATGTCTATTTGCATGCGGCTGAAACCATTCTCTCGATGCCAGCCGCCTTTTGAGATAAGACAGCTAAGGGAAATTTCAAGAAGATCAGGCCAGCAACAATATTATCACACCGGCGCAGGCTATGGCCGTTCCCAGTACCGCGCCGACTGTTATTTTTTCACCGAAGGCTATTTTGGTGATCGGAATCAGGAATATGGGTGTCAGGGACATAAGCGTGGTGGCGATACCGAGCTTGGCGTATTTGATCGATATCAACGACAGCCATACACCGATGAAGGGGCCAAAGAATGATCCCGCGGACAATGTCAGGAATGCCTTCTTGTCCCTATAACTGTTCAATGTACCCGGCATTTTGCCCCCGGCGATTGTGATCAGCCACAATATCAGGGCGGCGCATACGACCCTGATTACATTTCCGGAGAGCGCGGAAAAACCGCCCTCAAGCCCTTTTTTGGAAAGCACCAGACCCAAAGTCTGGCCGAGCGCGCCGCCGATGCCGAAAGCGATACCGACAAGCAATTTTCTCCGGTGGGTATTCTGGTTTCCTTTGCTTTTATCGGCCACCACCCATGTAATGCCGCCAACCGTTATCGCGATTGCCGACATCTCCACGAACCTCAGCGATTCTCCGAGGAATATCCAGGCCAGAAGCGCGCTCATGATCGGAACCAGCGACATGAGAAGCATGGACAAGCGAGGTCCGATGAGTACGAAAGCCTCGAACAGCATGCCATCGCCAATGATGAAGCCCACTATGCCGGAAAGCCCAAGCCATAGCCATCTCGCAGGGGAAGCCTCGACAGGTACCAGATTCCCGTTAACAACGAGGTGCGATAGTGAAAGCAGCATGGCGGCCACTACCAGGCGGCCGCGGTTGACATTTGCCGAGCCGATGCGCGATCCGCTTACAGTGAACATGGTTGACCCAAACGCCCAGCAGATGGCGGTTGCCAGCGCTGCTAATTCTCCATAATGGGCATTCACGGGCTGTCTCCGGCACGACAAGTACTTGTCGATTTTCGGCAATAGGCAAACATGGGCCTAATGATAGAGCCTCGAACTGGAAATGCCAAGCTCATTAAATTATTTTTGCCTACAAGATCACCCGGAGCTAAAACATATGCGAATCCGGCCCCGGCTGATATGACACGCTGATATTACGAAGGTATTGATGCGTTTGAGGAAAACGTGCTGCAGAGGATATGATTCGCCCTAACTTATCGCGTCAGAGGCCCCTTGTAGAAGTATCGTATTTAAGTTATAATAACGGCCATGAGAGCTCCCGAAGTTAGGAGAGAAGCATTAATCCTGCTGGCCGGGACTGTCTGGTCGGCTGTGGGAGTGGCCCTTGTTATAGTGGCAATGGGATGGATTCTTACGATACGCCAGAGTCGCGTGATTCCCGTCGGCGTCGGTATCGCGGCTGGGGTGGCCATTCATCGGTTTGGATTTTCGCGGCTGGCGGCTGTCAATTTGGGCAGGATTCGCGCCCAGTCGCCGGGGAAAGAGAAGGTCTGCCTTTTCGCTTTTCAAAATTGGAGAAGCTACTTGATGATAGTCGTCATGATGACAATGGGGTACGCGCTGCGGCATTCACCGGTGCCAAAAATATATCTGAGTCCCATCTATCTGGCTATCGGCCTGGCATTGCTTTTTTCCAGCTTTCGCTATTATCAGGCAATCCATTGATCTGATGATATTGATTATACCCGATATTTCGCAATGCCGACTCGCGGTCCGGAGAGGGTCGTCGATAAGGCTATAGAACGACAACGGCTCGCCGGGCGGATGAGGATCGTTGGAACTCGGAATCAAGGTGCGCTATCTTTATTGCCAGGATCCGCCTCCTTCGTCGAGAAAAGGCGGCTGGCAGGGTATCACTGCCGGAACTGGAGACGAGCTCATTCCCGCATGCGGGCAGTCCAAGCAATAGCGCAAAGTCGGTTGGATGCCTTTCAGGTAGCCTACGAAAAAGGTCAAATCGATTCCGTTGAAGGCGCAGTTGCCGTTGACATCACCGGCGGCATAGAAGGGAAATGCGATCGGCGGGCAATTACAGGAATCGGGTGGCGCGCTGCCGCCTTTGAGATATCTGATCCCATAAGTAACATCGATTCCGCCGGCAAAGCCGTCGCTATTGATATCACCCGAGATGTAATCGCAAGGTGGCGCCAGGGCATCGAGAGAAAACAAATATTCGGCGCCGCATTCGACACCGACGAATTGACTCGGGCCGACCCAAATCCAATATCGGCCGGCGTCCAATTGCGCCTGGATAGTCAGCGCGGAGCAGGCCAACGCCGTGGACCATTGCAGAATTTCGAAACCATCGCACGGCGACTGCTCGGATCCCTGCTCGATTATCATCAGCATAATATCGAATTCCGCCATCCCCTCCAATTCAATGGCTTGGGACGCATCAAGCTCGAATTCCATCCAATCGGTGTCGCGGGTTTCCAGTCCCTGATAGAGGAATGTGCCCGACGTGCCGAAGAAGATGCTATTGACCTGGATAGTATCCCATGTAATCGTGGAGCAGCCGGCATTGCTGATGTCGTTATAATTGTCGTAGCAGGTCGGTTCATCCTCGATCACGGCATTGGGCGGTGGTTGGAGATCGCATTGAGTCGGGAGAATCGATATCTCGAAGGCGTAATTCCCCTGGGCGCCACCATGGCCGTCGATAATGAAGTAATAAATATTGCCGGGATAAAGAACAACGTCGAAGATGGCCGCCTTGAGCCCGTCCGCACCGCAGGCATCGTCGCTGCAGGCGATTACATTGGGCGGCCCGTTCTGAAAGATATACAGCTTCGTATCGAAATCGGCATCGCACAAAGCGACCGAGACCGGCGCCTCGAATTGCGGAGAATAGGAATAGACGACATCGGGCGAGCCGGGAGACGCCAGGGGGCAATCGAAATCATAATCGTCGATATACCCGATAGTCGTGCCGGTCGAATCGAATGGCAACTGCGTAATGGCGGTTGCCGAATTGATATTGTCGCCACCCTGTATAGCGGTCCGGGGGAAAATTGCATTGAATGGGTAAATCGCACAAATCAGGAAAAAGGGGATCGCGCTTTTCATGGCTATGCCTCTGACCCTTTCAGCCACCCGCCATAATATAGCCATGCCTGGCGAATAATCAATGACTTTATCGCGTGAGCCGCCTCGCCTGTTCAAATCATTTTCGCCCGATAATTCCGCCTTTGATCAAGCGCCATTGACAGAGACGATATGGAAGTCATGGGAGTACCCAGGCAGAGGTGATGCTGAGGGCAATGCGGGATGCAGACGGCGATTCCCATCTGCATCCGCGATTTCTTGTTATATCGCCGGTTCCTGGGCCTCGCCGACCAACTCCCGCGGGTTCGCTGCACCGGTTGCCGATCCAGCCTCTTGCTGCCGCATATCGCCGTCCTTCGAGGTTTTTGTGAAGCGCGACAGAAGAGTGTAAACGACCGGAACCATGATCAGGGTCAGAAACGTGGAAAAGAGCATTCCACCAACCACGGCCATGCCCAGCGGACGACGCGACTCGCCGCCGGCGCCAAGACCGATTGCGATCGGCAGAACCCCGAAAATAGTCGCAAAGGACGTCATCAGGATCGGCCTCAGGCGAATCGATGCGGCATCCACCACGGCCTCCGTGAGGTTCTGCCCGCGAGCTCGCAACTGGTTGGAGAATTCGACGATCAGGATGGAGTTCTTGGTCACCAGGCCGATCAGCATGATCAGCCCGATCTGGGAATAGATATTCAGGCTTTGGCCGAATATGAACAATGTCAACAGGGCGCCGAATACCGCCAGCGGCACCGAAAGCAGAATAGTCAAAGGGTGAACGAAACTTTCGAACTGGGCGGAAAGCACCAGGTAAATAAACACGACCGCCAGCAGGAACATGAAATAGAGAGTCGAGCTCGAGGATTTGTACTCTTTCGACTGTCCCGCATATTCATGCTTTATATTCGATGACAATCTTCCGCCGGCAATGCGGTCGAGGTCATCGAGCGCCTGCCCGAGCGATACGCCGGGAACCAGATTTGCAGTGATTGTCGCCGAACGCACGCGATTATAATGATTCAACTCCTTGGGCGCGACAGTTTCCTCGATCTTAACGACATTGGCCAGCTGCACAAGCCCCGAGGCGCCGCGGACATAGATATCCCGGATGGCATCAGGTGTGGCCCGCGACTGGGGCCTCATCTGCACGATAACGTCATACTGTTTGGTGCCGCGCTTGAAATTGGTCACAGCTCGACCGCCCAACAGGGTCTCCAGAGTCGAACCGACATCGGTCACAGACAGGCCCAGGCTGGCGGCGCGCTCGCGGTCGATATTAATATTCAACTGCGGCTTATTTAGTCTCAGATCGGTATCCAGGTTTATGAGGTAACCCAGTTTCGAGGCCTCGCCCATCATCACACCGACAGCCTGGCTTAATTCATCGTAACTGTCCGCCTGTAAAACATATTCCACGGGGCTTGATGAAAATGCTCCGCCAAGGCTGGGCGGGTTGATAACGAATGCCAGCACTCCGGGAATCGAAAATAGCTGCGGAAAGAGCTCCTGGACGATTTGCTGCTGAGACTTATTCCGTTCTCCGCGCGGCTTCAGGGCCAGGAACATGAAACCATTGGTTACCTGTCCCGGGCCGCCAAAACCCAACCCGGTAGCGGTAAAAAGGGCGCGTGTTTCGGGCAACGACAATAGATGTTTTTCTATCTGTCGCATATAACTGTCGGTATATTCGAGCGTGGAGCCCTCAGGGGCAATGACGATTCCGAATCCGACTCCACGGTCCTCGGTCGGCACCAGCTCGCTCGGCAACAGCCTGAATAAAACTACGCCCAATATCACGACAGAGACTGCGCCGCTGATTACCCAGCCGCGATTTCGTAACGCCCGTTTCAGAGTACCGCGATAGAACCGGTCGAGCATTTCAAAAAAGGAGTCGAAAGACCGCGACGCCCAGCTCGTGCTTGTACCGTGAAGGGGTTTGAGTATCCTGGATGACAGCATCGGGGTCATTGTCAGGGCCACGAAACCGGAAATCAGCACCGCCACGGCGACTGAAACGCCGAACTCATTGAAGAGCCGTCCCACCGATCCTGTCAGAAATGCCAGCGGCACGAAAACCGCCACGAGGGCGACCGTGGTGGCAATTACCGCAAACCCGATTTCATTACTGCCATCGAGAGCGGCCTGCCGACGCTCCTTTCGCATCTCCATGTGCCGGTAAATATTCTCCAATACGACAATGGCATCATCCACAACCAGGCCGATAGCCAATACGAGGGCCAGAAGGGTGAGAATATTGATTGTAAATCCCGCAAAATAGGCAACCGCAAACGCCCCGATGATTGAAATCGGAATGGCCAGCGTCGGGATGGTCGTGGCGCGAAAACTTTTCAGGAAGGCCAGCACCACCAGCACCACGAGGCACAAGGCGATTATCAGGGTCTCGACCACCTGGGCGATCGAGTCGTTGATGAATGTCGACGAGTCGTAGGCAACATCCAATTTCATCCCCTCCGGAATCAGCTCTATTAATGCCGGGAGGGCGGCCCGGATTTCCGCGGCTACATCGACCGTGCTGGCCTTGGATTGTTTCACAATACCAAGGCCGACAGCCGGCTGGCCATTATAACGGGCGATGCTTCGTTCGTCCTCGGCGCCGACGCTGACGTCGGCGATATCGCGCAGGCGCACCACGTCGTTCTCCTTTTGAGAAACGATGATTGCGCCGAATTCCTCGGGCTTGGAGAGCTCGCCCCGGGTGCGAACTGCGAACTCGCGCGTCTGACCCTCGACTCTGCCTGCGGGGATTTCGGCGTTCTCATTGCGAATGGCCGTCTCGATATCCCTTGCTGTCAGTCCATAAGCCGCCGTCCGCAGGGGGTCGAGCCAGACCCGCATGGCATAACGGCGCTCGCCGCCGATAAACGCCGAGCCGACACCCGGCAGGCGTTGGATTTTCTCTTTGAGCACGCGGTCGGCAACATCGGTCAATTCCAGTCCGGTATAACGGTCGCTGGACAGCGCCAGCCAGACAATCGGCTGGGCGTTGGCATCGACCTTTGAAATGATCGGGTCGTTGACCTCCTGGGGAAGATTGCCGCGTATGCGCGAAACCCGGTCGCGGATATCGTTGGCGGCCTCATCGACATTGCGGTTCAGTTCAAACTCGATAGTGATCACCGAACCCTGTTCGCGGCTCTCCGAGGTGATCGTTTTGACACCCTCCAATGTCGCAAATTGCTCTTCGAGCACGTTGGTGACCTCGGTTTCGATAACGCTCGGGCTGGCGCCCCGATACAGGGTGACCACGGATATGATTGGTGGGTCGATATCGGGGTATTCGCGGACCGGCAGGCGGATAAATGCAATTACGCCAAACAGCACAATCGCCAGGCTCATGACGGTGGCAAACACCGGCCGCTGAATAGATATCTGGCTGAGTTTCATATTACTTCTCCCTTGCCATTTTCGAACGGCATTACGAATGAGTTGTCAATCACTGTTTCGCCTAATCTCCGGCCGATGACAGCCGCAATTATCACTGATGGCTCACATCGGCAGTCCGCAAACGGCCGAGAGGGGTCTCGATATCGAACTGCAATAATCAGCGCTTATCCGCGAATTTATTCCAGTCCCAGATTCCCCACTTCAGCGAATCGGGAAGCCTGAAGCCGCTCTGTTTCATCGTCAGCAATATGCTTCCCCGATGATGCGCCTCGTGCGAAATCAGATATGCAAGCGTGGGAATAACACCGCGCTTGAAATTGGCGACTTTCCCGGCATTCTCGATATAACCCTGCGATAGCCGCTGAACGGCCTCGCCCGAATGTTCAAGAGCCTTCAGCAGTTTCTTCTTGTCGGGGCTTTTCCCTTTTTCGAACCTCTCGAGGCCTGTCGCCAGCTTTTTGCTGGTCGCCTCCAGTCTCCAGACTCTGACCATATGCATATGAGCGAATTGCCGGGCGATATCCCTGCCGCCGCGCGTGCTTAAAGTGGCATCGAGAGCATTATCGGGGATATTTTCAATCGCAAACATGATAATGCGGTTGTGGGCCTTCCAGGTCTCGATAATCTGACTCTCGAGTTCGGTCAGCTTTTTTCCATTACTGATTCCCGGTACCGCCCGGATCGCTCTGAGTTGGGGCGTTTTGGGAGGCTATCACCAGGACCTTGGCGCCATCATAAAGTTTCTGATGCCCCGCCCTCACGACTTGCGTTCCCGGCTCCAATCCGGCGACAACTTCAACCGCGTCAGCCATTCTCGTTCCCAGTTTGACCCCAACCATAACCGCGGTGCTGTCGGATTTTATGACAAAGACGAAAGTCTGGTTTCCGGTGGCGAATACCGCCTCGCTGGGAATGGTAACGGCGTTAGGGCGCTCGTTCAGGACAGTCGCAATATTTGCTGACATACCGGGGCGGAATTTTCGTCCGGGGTTGGGAAGGCGGGCCACCACTCTGGCATTCCGCGTAGCGGGATCGACCACGGGTTCGACAGCGATGATTTTTCCATTAACCTGGTAATCGGGAAACGCCAATGTAGAGACAGTTACCGCGGCGCCACGGCTCAACTGCGATAGAAAACTCTCAGGGGCGGAAAAGCTCACCCTGATATCGTCGATATTAGCGAGATCCGCAATTGTCTGGCCGGTTCGCAGAAACGTGCCGATACTAACGCGCCGCGCGCCGATGATGCCATCGAATGGGGCTACGATATGAGTCTTGGCGAAGCGGGCCTGGGCCAGCGCCAGGTTTGCCTGGGCAACTTTCAAAGCGGCAGCGGCATCGTCCAAATCCTGGGGTGCGCCGGCGCCCTGTTCTACAATGGCCTTTACGCGATCGTATGTCGCCTGGCTCTGTGCCTGCAGGGCCTCGGCGCGGGCAACCTCAGCCGCGAATTGGGTATCATCCAGATGCGCTATGAGCTCTCCGCGTTTGACGACACTGCCCTCCTCGAAAGGCAGGCTGACTACGGCGGCGTCAATCTCGGAGACGATGCTGACCGCTTCATCGGCCTCGATAGTGCCGACCGCATCGAATCTATCCACAACCTTCTGCGATACTGCCTCGGCCGATTCTACCGGCGTAGGCGGTCTTGAAAACTGGCTTCCGGTGCCGTGCTGCTCGGAACAGCCGAAAATCGTCATGCCCACGAGAGCCGCGGCAAAGAAGATGCTTGTTGCATTCGAGGGAGCATTTATCTTGAATGTCGTGGCATTTCCGCTTCTTATCATAATAAAACCTCCATTATTTATTCGCGGTTAAGATATGATTTGTCCGAAGTTAGTTGTTGCAACGTGGCGGCCGCTTTGGCCGTGCGCACCAAAGTTTCATAGTGGCGCCGCTGTGCCACCGCCAGGTCCTCGGCCAGGCGCACCAGTTCAAACGCGGTCGAGCGTCCGTTTTGGAATTCAATAATCCCGATGCGAACCTGCTCCTGGGCGGCGTCAACACCGGCTCTCGCGGCGGCCAGCCGGTTCTGCCCGTGAGCCAATTCGCGATATGCCGAGCGGACCTGTTCCTCGAGTGCCCGGGATCCCTCAATAAAATGTTGCTGTGAGCCCAAAACCTCGGCTTTCAACCTGTCTTTTTCTCCCAGTCCCTTTCGAAGGCCGATTGGAATGACGATTTCCACGCCGATACTCCAGCCCGGGAATTCGCGCTCGGTGGCCTGGCTGATGGCGTCGCTGAAATTGCCGCCTCGTGTCGTTATAAGCGTGTCGCCCCCGAAAATGACTTCCCGCGGGGTCCCGGAAAGGCCGCTTCCTTCCAGAGATCCAACAAGGTCGACGCTGGGCAGCGATTCCCAGTTAGCGGCCTCGGCAAGGGATTGCGCCGCTTCCATGGAATGTCGGGAGGCTTTGAGGCTGCGGTTGTTCTTTATGGCGCGGTCGACAAGAATATCCACTGGTTCGATATCGAAATTATCGGGTGGATCGTCGACAGGAACGAAACGTGCCATCCTGGCTCCAGGCCGCACTCCAATCAGAGAGGCAAGCTGGTCGGACTGGCGATCGAGTTGTTCCTCGCTGTCGATAAGCGTCAATTCCTGGTCGGCGAGAAAGGCCCGCGCGCTGGCCACTTGATTGGGACCGATCAGGCCGGCCTGGGCCCGCAGCTCCGTTTCTCGCAGAAATGAATTGGCGCGGTCACGCGAAAGCAACTGGACAGCATAATTGCGTTCGGCCGCATAAAGATCCCAGTAGCCTCGTTCCACATCGGCCATGGTATTCAATGCCTGCTGGTCGTAGCGGGCGGTCTCGGCATCGAGTTGTCGTTTCGACCAGGCCAACTGCTTGCCGGCAGAGGCTGTAAATCCCCGCAAGAGCGGTTGACGGAAGCCGAGGCTTCCAAAGGCGTCAAATTCGGGATTGAGAAACGCAAAATCGGAATTTGTCTCCAGGCGGACTGTATTCATGGCCAGCTCGATATCGGTACCAATTGGCAATTCCATTCGCAAGCCGGAGCGGGACATCGTCTGCTTGAAATGAAGGACCGGCGCTCCGGAAAAGAACGATGCCGTTGGCTCCTCGCGATCGAGATAGTTTAAGTCGAAAAACAGCTCGGGATCGAAGGCGCCTTTCTCTCGGCGAACCGAGCCGCGCGCGGCCAGATATGATGCCTCCGCCCTGAGCAGCGGTGCCGCGTTCTTCAGGGCGTATTGCCGAGCTTGATCCAACGATAGGGGTGTCCCCTGGATTTGTTCGAGGATCACTCGCAAGGCGCTGTCGGGAATAGACGGCGTCTGACCATGAGTCGCATTCAATGGCATGACCGATATGCCAATTGCAGTTGCGGCGCAAAGAAGCCAGCGTGGCGAATTATGTCGTAGCCTCGGCTTTGCCAGCCACAATGATTTTAGCGCATGCAGGAAACCGCGCATTTTAAGGCCAGTCGCCTGGGGGCGGTTAGATATTTCAGGCGGCTCCGCATGCATATTTTCGGTTTGTTGATACAATGTGGCATTCGATTCAGGCCCCGCGGCCGGGTCGAAATGTCGATACATTTTGTTGACTCCCTTTTTCTCTTGCTATAACCATCACGGGACAGCATGGTTCCCGCAGTCAGCCTGATTTTTGTGCCCGGGCATCATTAATTATCAAAAGCATGATTTTCAACGACTTTGGCGCCGCCGGGCGGAAGAGAAGGTGATTATTATGCTCCCCGGCAGAAGGGATTATAATCCGATTTTGCGATGGCTGGGGGGTTCCGAAAATGGGGCTCGTAATCTCATTCGGTCAATTGATAAGCAATTCCTCGCTCCGGAACGCCCCTCGACAATTGGTTGGGCGGGCGCTCTGAATAATGCAACATATCCTAAACCATGAAAACGTTGCAGATTGAAACGGCATGAGCACAGCCATCTTGACAACAGATAATAATAATAATTCTGTCGATATAAGAAGTAAAATGGAGGTTTTATGCTCTGGATATTGATGCTTTTGGCTGTGGGCGTATGCGGAATCTTGGGCTTTTATGATTCTCTGTATGGTTTCGGTGAACTGATGCGCATGATAAACTCTGGCATTCTCATCCTTCTGTCATTGGGTCTGCTTCTGAGAACATGGGTGAAGAAAAATCTCGGGAAAACGGAGAAATTGATGGAAAGAAATCTCGAGCTGGAAAAAAGGGTGGAGGAGCTTTGCCGGCTGGCCAATAATCAGAAGAGAGAAGCGACACCATCTCATCACTCGTCTCTTTGACCCGGTTATGATTTTCAAGCCTCCTGGTTTGATCGTCGGAGGCGGGCAGGCATTCGATCTCTCCTCGCCGAGGAATCTGCACACCATGACACACGGAAATAAAGGGATGACATTGTTGGAGCTGGCGATAGGAATATTGCTCACCGGCATAGTATTGTCCGCGGCTTTTTCATTATACATTACCCAACAAAAGCAGTTGATAATTCAGGATGAGATTACCGATGTGCAGTCCAATATCCGGGCGGCGACTGCCGAGCTGGCCACCCAGATCCGCCTGGCCGGGTTCGAGCTTCCCGAGGGCTTACAGGCCATACAGGCCTACAATACAAATCCCGACACCATAATATTAACCTATGCCTCTCCTGATTTTAGCCAAGTCAAGACGGAGCATCAAATGCCAGACCCCTATTCCGTTTTGCAATGCGATGGGCATGACCTATCCAACCTCAGGGATAATGAATGGGTTTATATAGCTGATCCCATTTTAGGAATGGGTGAATATTTCCTGGCCACGGCGGTTGATTACTCATCCTCCAGTATCCAACACGGCACCATGGCACTCAGTCATTCATACCCGCCAGACAGCAGGATTCTGAAGATCATGCAATTCAAATACTACGTCGACATGTCCGACTCCAGTCACCCGAATCTAATGCGCCAGGTCAATAATGAAGCGCCCCAAGTATTCGCGGAAAATATCACAGATATGCAGTTCCGATACAGTTTATCATCACTAAATGTCGTGGATGTCCCCATAATCGATAACATGATCAGAGAGGTGCTGATATCGGTCGCTGCCAGGACCGATAAGCCGGATCAGGATTTTCAGAATCAATATAGAAGGAGAACTTTGACCACAAGTGTCAAAGTCCGGAATCTCGGCATTAATTGAACAGCGGTCTTGAAGAACGCGAAAGCATAGCCCTTCCTGATAGTTAATGGGTCAATCATTAGTCCTCCAACGCTAATAATCGCTCGCAGCAAATATATCGCTGCGATATATGTCAGGCGATATCGCAATTGGTCATACCGTCAAATTTCGAATATCCGGTTGTATACACACTTTAAAAATTAAAACCAAGTCTGGGCTTACCTGAGGAAGCCCTATCATATCTTATTTCTTGGCTTCAGGGCATAGCCATCGTCTTGGCATCACATTTTTGGCAATTCCAGGCACACCTGCCGACTCCGAATCGCATTTTATCGCCGCAGAGCCACCCGAGCGCCGATTCGGGCGGCACTTTTTGCTTGGCGGGTCAGCGGTTGACCCGTATTATCAATTGGACGTCGTGAATAATATGAATGCGGGCGGTTTTTGAGCGTTTGGCCGGTAAGGAAACAAAGTGTTGAGGGAATATCAGATGGACAAATTCGTGCGCATAAGAACAGATAAGGGTGTCAGTTGGGGTATTACCGATGGGGCTCGTATCGAGTTGATCGATAATGCGCCTTGGCATGCTTATAAAAATATCGGTGAGACGGTTCCGTTTGAATATTCCAGCCTGGCCTCTCCGGTGATTCCGTCCAAACTGGTATTTATCGGCCTAAACTATAAAGATCATATAAAGGATATCCAACTCTCGAATGGCATTCCCGATGAGCCGATTATCTTTATGAAGCCGCCGACTGCCGTTATCGGGCCGAACGATGACATTCCCCATTACTCCTGGCTGGACCGGATCGATTTCGAGGGTGAACTCGCAGCGGTGATCGGCAAAAAAATATTCCGCGCCAATCCGCATCAGGCCAGGGATTCCATCCTCGGTTTCACATGCGTCAATGATATCACCGCGCGCAATGTCCAGCGGAAAGACGGGCAATGGACCCGGGCCAAGAGTTTCGATGGTTTCTGCCCGGTCGGCCCCTGGATTAGTGTCGGCATAGACCCGTTGGACTTATTGATTGAAACAAGAGTCGATGATGTGGTAAAGCAATCGTCGCGAACATCACAACAGATATGGAATATCTATGAATTAGTGGCGTTCATTTCCGGCATAATGACGCTTTTTCCGGGAGATCTCATTTCGAGCGGAACTCCCCTGGGAACGGGCCCGCTGGCGCCGGGAGACCAGGTCAGCGTGACCATCCAGGATATCGGCACGCTCAAGAACGGCGTCGTCTATACGTCGTAAAGCCCGCTCAATTGACATAGACGCCGTCAAGCGGCCAACGCTGGTAATCGTTCTTCCAGATTCGCGTCAGGTCCTGTTCGATGACCTGGGATGTTTTGGAAATTCGCTGTTTGAGCATTCGCTGATGCATCTTCTCGAGATGGAAATCGATTATATCCTGATCAAAAGGCAACAACTGGGGGTTCATGAATCTTATGGCGCCGTTGCAATCTCGGCCGGCGACAAGCTTGTTCTTATTGAATGTGCTTGGCGAAAATGGAACATCCAGTATCCCTTCCTGAAAAGCCCGGATCGCGCCTTTGGCCAGCGAACCCTGACCGAGAATTTCGATCGACTGCATCACGGCGGTAACTTGTCTTTCGAGGATGCGAACTTCCTGCTGAATCATGTCGATATCAGGCTTGGTATCCCGGGCAGCCTTGACACCTCTTAAAGTAATCTGCAGAGCCTCGGCGTTGTCCTCTTTGGCAGGGATATGAATGGCCTCGACCGGGGTCTTGACCATGAATTTGGTGGCCTTGGCCAGGGTCCCCGTTATCGAGGAATTGAAAATCATTTCGCGGGCCTTATCGACATCTTTCGGGAAGGCTGCCATGTAGTGATGGTATACGGTCGAAACGGTGCAATTGGGATATCCGTATTTGGAAAGATAGCCCCGAGTCAATTTATCGAGAACGCGGATGGCGGCGATATCCTGCGAGCGATTCCCTTGTTCGGCGACACTGACGCTGATGCACGAAACCCCCGATTTAGCGGCTAGAACGGCCTGGACAATATTGATGCAGATCGCGATTGTGGGTTCGATCAGGCTGGTGGTGAGAGGCCCGAAATATTCCCGATTGATGATGACCCCGTAATTTTTATTGTACCACTCGGCCAACTTGTCGACATATTTCCACAGCTTCAAGCTGGTTACCGGGGAGGTCAACTTATCATAGGGATAGAGGTAGCAAATGAATCCCCCCTCGACCGAACTGGCACCGCCGGCCAGGCCGATTTCATAGGTCAGCCGGTGGTCCGGCGAACCGGCCCGAATCTGGAAAGGCGTATCGATGGCCTGAAGAATCTCCTCCATGCCCTGGACACCATGTATCGGCACGGGGTATCCGTTTAGAAACGACACCTTGCCTTTCTCGGTCCTCAAGACGCCGGCTTCGGCCATAGCATACATGTTTTTCCGGCTGGCGGCATCGAGCTGTATGGACGAGACGTCCAGTCCATTTTCCCGCAGGTATTTCAAGATTGATATTTCGTCGCTCACATGAGCCACGCCCGTGCGCGGCTGCAGAAGAGGTCGGTAGTCGCCCGCCTGGCTGTCAGTTATCAGTTTGTGCAGGTTTTTGGCCAGGTTGCCGTGGTTTTTCTTGATATCGGTCTCCAGGACTTTCAACCCGGTCGGCCACGATGCCAGGACCTCGTTCCTGATCGCTTGAAATTCCTGATCGGTCATTTTGTCATCGGTGACCGTATCCAAATAAGGGATTTCTATCGGCGTGTCGATATCCTGACGGTTAACCTCTCTTTTCTTGATACCCAGATTATGAAAATCCTTCATCAGATTTTCGAGAATCGTTTCCCAGGTGACCGGCTTGGGTGCGACGAAACTAAAACCCATCTGCATGAATTTCTTCACGATGGCGTGCCCATCCTCTTTGACAGAGAGGTTGCCGCCGAGATACCAAACCCTGGGGCTGTCGCCACCCATCTGAAATGCGCTCAGCTTGCGCGGGAAATCCTCGAAATATAATTCCGAATGCCCGTTATTGCACGATATGAATATGGCGTCGAAATTCTTGGCATGATAGAAGAAATCATCGAGGGAGTTGCCGATCCCGATATTTTTGACAAGGAATCCGGCCTCCCTGAAAGCGATAGTCAACAGCGCCATGCCGACTGAATGAATGTCGTCGCCGACGCTGCCGATGAGCAAACGGTACGATTTATTCATACTCAAACTCTTCGGTAAAATGTATCAAAATTGGCAAATTAACTTCCCTATAAAGAGTATATCGCCGCGTCCAGGCAATTGTTAACGGCCGTCTTCACCAGGACATCGATCGAATCGACCAGCGGGACAGGCACATCCTCCTGCCTTATCACCAGCGGCAATTCGGAACATCCGGCGATAATCGCCTCTGCGCCCTGGGCGATCAATATTTCGACCGCCGTCATGAATCTTCTTTTCGGCTCACCGGTTACGTGTCCCGTCTTGATTCCCCATTCCTCATAAATGGGCTCGGTGAAATAGCGCTTCTGATCGGCCTCGTTCAAAATCGTGGTTTCGATCCCCACGGCTTTGAATTGGTCCTGGAACAAGCCCAGAGTGATAGCTCCAGTCGAGGCTATCACGCCTGCTTTTTTGACATGCGGGAGTATGGTCTTAGTGTGGCAGGCTGTTTCCGAAAGCACGTTGATGATCGATGCTTTAGACTGTTCCTGAAGCCGTTCGTGGAAATAGTGCGATGTAATGCAGGCGATGATTATATAATCGACGTCGAGCTCGTTGAGCAGCCTGATCGATCTCTGAAGCTCCGGCAGGGGGCTGGGCCCGCCGTATAGAATACCGCCGGTGCGGTCCGGAATGGCCGAATTATTATGGACAAAGATTTCAATATATTCCTGATCGGTCTTGGCCGGGGTCAATTGAACCACGCGATCGAGCATATATGCGCCGGCAACGGAACCCATTCCGCCAATAATCCCCAGTTTTTTACGGCTCATTAAAGATTCTCCAAAAGAAAGATAAGATTACCATCTATTCCAGCAATTAGCCTTTAACTGCGAGTATATTTTGGATATTAAGGTTTTTGGTCGCGTTCTTATTCTATCAACATAAAATGCAGGAGTCCGCAACACCTCTGCAAAATGGCCTTGACATAATAAGTTCTCGTGTCCCAATAATCAAGCTTTTTCAGAAGGCCGGTCTGGCGATTTAAGCCTGTAACTATCCGGCCCTTACAAGGTTTCTTATCGGCAAGTTCGAACGAATCCATGAACAATGGCATCACAACGGCGGTTCCCGGTCTCGAGGATGCCCAGGGGAGATGAAAATCGAGCATTTTCCTCGAATCCCTTTACCTGCCGGACAACCGGCTCAAGCTGTTGATGATCGATGATGGCAACCTTGCCGGTCCCGCCAGTGGCCGTGACGATTGCCGCTGAAAATCCCGTTCTTCGCATAAGAATCTCCACTATCTGACAAAAGTGCTCGACTTCAAAGTCACCCCATTCCGCCCAACCATTTATGCGGCCATGATCACGCCAATAGCATGATATTTTATGCTTGACGATTTGGCAGGCCATCGAGTAATTTTTGGTCCTCAGGATAATCAGTTTGCCGCCCTTGAGATCGAATGGGCTTGACGGCACATTGGTTGGATTTTGACTGAATGCAGACTTTAGAGGTTTGAACAATTGGCGAAAATTCGAGTGCTATTAATCGAAGATAACCGCCTGTTGCGAGAAGGCATGGATGCCATGCTCAACGAGCAGCCGGATATCAAGGCTCTATCGGCATCCGGCAATGGCGATGCCTTTGAAAAAGCAAAGAAGCTGAAACCGCATGTTGTCCTCCTGGATCTCGGGCTGAAGAGTCAGAACAGCCTTAAGGTGGTGGAACAGATAAAGAAGAGATTTCCCGGAACGGAGGTCGTTGTGATGGATCTGATCCCGGTGCATTCCGATGTCGTCGAATTTGTGAAGGCCGGGGTTTCGGGTTTCATTCTCAAAGATGCCACTCTTGACGATTTCTTGCACACTATCAGGTTGGTCGCCCAAGGATCAAAGGTCCTTCCTCCGCCTCTAACCGATTCCCTGTTTTCCCATATTGTCGAGCACGCTGTCCAAGCCGGGAAGGTAGATCGCTTGATAGAATCTGTCCGCATGACCAAGCGAGAGCAGGACGTAATCGATTTAATAGCCCTTGGACGAAGCAACAAGGAAATCGCCGCGGAACTAAATATTGCCATTCACACAGTTAAGAGTCATGTACACCATATCCTGGAGAAGCTGGCCCTGCACACGCGGCTTGAGTTGGCCAGTTTCGCGCATACCAAAGGCATGGTCAGCAAGACCTCCCGCCGCAAACTCGAGAATCGCCTATAGCATCTCGACCAAACGAACTAACTCCTTTATCAATCCTTTGAGCGATTGACTCGCTGGCCAATTTAGAGTATAATGATATATAGATTCGTAGCGTTCTCTGGAAGACTAAAGGGGGCTTCCAGGGAATCTAAATTTTCGGGCGCGAAATCATAAGAATGACAGTCTCCGGATCAAGGGGGCTTGCCAGGTGACTCATTTTTGCTTTTCAGCGATACCTGACGACTTGAGATAGTGGGATCGCAAGATCGCGGACTTTTAATCCTGGATCAGGGCTAATTCCGATTCAAGATTCGCTGCGGAAAAACAATACGATGCAAGATGATATTAGAAGAAAGAACTTTGAGACCAAGGTCCTGCCGCACTTACGCGATCTTCGGCTGACCTCTTTGTGGCTTACAAAGGCGCGCCCTGATTCCGTGGACCTGGTGCGGAAAGCCCTCAACAAGGCTTATAAATTATGGCGCCCGTCCATCTCCAATTCCAATTGCAGGATTTTATTATTCAAGGTCTTGACCTGGCTTTTTTTTGACGGCATTCAAAAGGGACCGGGTGTCTTACCCAGGAACTGCCAGCGAAGTTTCAGCCCATACGTCTCTCATGACAGGCTGACCTCGATGGATGAGGATCCGGCGAGCGCTGTCAAGAGAACGATTGTTCGTCTGCCGGTTGAAGTTGGGTATGTCAATTTTCTGTCGAAGCTGGAGGGGTTTTCACCTGAAGATATCGCCGAAATCGTCGGAGTCAAGCTGGCCGGCACCGAATCAGGGTCTGAGCATGGATCCAGGTTGCTGCAATCGGAGCCCTTCACTTACGGCGGTCAGGGTTAGCTTAGAGGGCACGCGAGATTTGATAATCGCGGGTGTGCATATTTCTTTGATTTAGGACGCACTGGATTTTGGCAAGACAATGCAAGACATGTTGGAGAGACCAATGACCAAGGGTGGAAAAATGAGGAAGATCATCACATTAATATTCATTGGTCTGTTCCTCGCCTCTACGGCAGTGGCCGGAACGAGACCAGCCGGCTATTACGGCATAGGACCGAGAGTCGGATTTACGGTTAATCCCGACCAGATTCATTTTGGGGGTCATGTAGACTTCGGCGAGATTGCCAACAATTTGATGATGGTTCCAAATTTGGAAATTGGTATTGGCGACAATCTGACTACGATTGCTCCGTCCTTTGAGCTCGATTATCGCTTCCGCTCTGACTGGGGAGTCTGGTCGCCATATCTGGGCGGTAGTGCGGGACCGATTTTCTATTCCCCCGAGCACGGTGGCAGCGATACTCAATTTGGCTTATATATCCAGGGCGGGATCATGAAGGGACTTTCCGGCAGAAATTCGGGATATTTTTTCCTGGAAGCCAAGCTTGGGTTAGCTGACGCACCGGACGCCAAGTTTACGGCCGGTTGGACATTTGGCAGATAAGCCGCGCTCACATGGAAGAAACATACGACTTGACCACGAGGATTCTTTTAGAAATCGCTGGCTAAATGGAGAGCATCACAATACTATTCCAGGCAGCAACGTGCTAATTAGGGTGAATAAAGAAATAATATGAATACCTGTCAAATATGATATAATGGCCGGGGCTACTGACTGACGAATCGACCCAGTGGAATGGAGAATTAAGGCAAAAAAGGATGCGCAAGTTAAGTGTCGGAATAATCGATCTGGTCGCGAAGGCGCCGACTAAGGCATTCTGGAGCCGCGTCATGAGCCCGAATTTCGCCAGTATCATGCCCCAGGTTATCGGCACATGGTGCGAACAAGCGGGGCATGAGGTTTCGCTTGTTTGCTACACCGGCAGGGAGAGCCTCCTCGAAGAACTGCCGGAAAAAGTCGATATCCTCTTCATCAGCGCTTTCACCCACGCGGCACATCTCGCATATGCATTGAGCAACCTGTTTCGTTCTCGTGGGGCGGTTACGGTAATCGGCGGGCCCCATGCTCGATGTTATCCGGATGACGCCAAAAGGCATTTCGATTATGTTCTCGGCTTTACCGATGAAACATTAATCCTCGATGTCCTTCGGGATTGTACACGGCATCGGCCCGAGGGTATCTGCCTTAGCGCCGGACAGCATCCAAAGCATCTCCCCGGTGTTGAGCAGCGTTGGAGATTCGTTCAGCAAACGCTTCGAAAAGCGCCATTCTTCAAGATTGTGCCTTTGATCAGCAGTTTGGGATGTCCTTACTCATGCGGATTCTGTATCGATTCATCGGTACCGTACCAGCCGCTGGATGTCGACATGATTAAGCATGACCTGCGTTTTCTTCTGGGGAAACTCGACCGACCGCATATTGGCTGGCATGATCCCAGCTACGGCGTCCGTTTCGATGATTGCATGGACGCGATCGAGGAGGCGGTACCCCCCGGCCGAATCGATTTCATCGCCGAGACCACTTTGTCGCTCCTGTCAGAACCGCGGGTGAAACGACTCAAGAGAAACGGATTCAAGGCTCTATTGCCGGGTATCGAATCGTGGTATGATTTGGGCAATAAGTCGAGAACGAGCAAGATAACGGGGATGGAAAAGGTAAAGCAAATTTCCGAGCACGTTAATATGATTTTAAGGCATATTCCATACGTACAAACCAATTTTATCTTTGGGCTAGATATCGACAATGGACCGGAACCATTCAGGCTCACCAAGCGTTTTATGGATCTCACACCGGGAGCATTCCCGGCCTATTCGCTGATGTCGGCATTTGGACAGGCGGCGCCTCTTAACCTGGAATATCAACGGGCCAATCGCATTTTGCCGTTCCCCTTTCATTTCCTCGACAACAATGGCGCTATGAACGTAAGACCATTGAATTATGCCTGGCCCGAATTCTACGATCATATTATCGACGTAACCAGGCATTCCTTTTCGCGGCGCATGATTCTGCGCCGCTTTGCCGCCACCGGCGCATGGATTCCGCGATGGCTTAATGTCGTGCGCGCAATTTCGTCGGAGGGTTTCGGCAGAATCAGATATTTCGAACAGGTGAGGCAGCGGCTTGACTCCGATCGGCAGTTCAGACGCTTCTTCGAACAGGAGACTACCGAAATCCCGGGGTTTTTCATTCAGCGGATTCGTCGGGCCCTGGGCCCATTCTGGGAATGGCTGCCGGATGGCGCCTTACACCATAATCCAAATGCTTATCTTGAGTCAGCGGAGAAGCAGGAAAAGTTAAGATACTCCGATCCGGCCTATTGCGCGAGATCATCAAGCTAATCCAATCAGGATGTATCTCACGCTTAAAGCCGGATCCACATGATATCATTCAACGACGCAGGATCATCGATAGCCTGTTGACAAAAGGAGGGCACATGAAGAATGTCGATTTGCCAGACGAAATAGAAAAGATCAATTCTGAACTTCTAAAAAGCGATATACACATTTATCAGCGGCCGAGCAGGGTAAAAAGCATCTGGCAGCTTTGCAACACCCTGATTCCGTATTTTGCGCTTTTGACGCTGAGCTTTCTGGCGATGCAGGTTTCATTCTGGCTGGCGCTGCCGGTAATATTCATTACGAGCGGATTCTTGATACGCACGTTCATAATTTTTCACGATTGCGGGCATCAGTCATTCTTCCGTTCGCGGAAGGTCAACCGTTTCTGGGGGGTCATTACGGGATTTTTGACTTTCACCCCATACCATTATTGGAAATCCAACCACGACCGGCACCACAACACCTCCGGCAACCTCGACAAACGCGGCTTCGGCGACGTTTGGACAATGACAGTGGCGGAATATACCAAAGCATCCCGCATGGAACGCCTTAAGTACAGGCTGTATCGCAACCCGTTCGTGATGTTTTTTCTGGGGCCGCTGCTCATCATCATGGTTACCCACCGTATCCCCAAGAGCAACGTCGACAAGAAAGAGCGCAACAGCGTATACCTGACAAACGCCTGGATTTTCATTTTTGCGATAGCGATGAGCCTGCTGATCGGCCCGCTGAATTACCTGGTCATCCAGATTCTTACGCTGTATATAGGTCTGATCGGCGGGGTCTGGCTTTTTTACGTGCAGCATCAGTTCGAGGACGTTTATTGGGCCAGGGCCGAGGAGTGGAACTTCATCGAGGCATCGCTCAAAGGCGGCTCGTACTATAAATTGCCAAAGATAGTCAATTGGTTCACCGGCAATATCGGCTATCACCATATTCATCACCTCCTGACAGGAATCCCCAATTATAATCTACCCGGCTGCCATGAGGAGACCCCGATTAAGAAGGTCGTGAAACCGACAAAGTTCTTCGTCAGCCTGAAAGGCCTCAGTTACCGTCTCTGGGATGAGAACAACGGCAAACTGGTGGGTTACCGGGAAGCTCGAAGAGGCGGGCATAAGCGTGATTACGCCTCCTCATGAATGGAGCCATTTAGTAACTCCTGCATAAAAAAGGGCCAGGCGTCTTGCCTGGCCCTTATGCGTCTCAACTGTGAGACGGCGGTTTTCGCTGTTAATAACGGGAGCCGTTGCCCCGGCCGCGATTTTCCGGGCGGGGGCGGGCCTCGCTGACAGTTATCGCGCGGCCGTCGAGGTCTTTGCCATTAAGATTGGCTATGGCCGTGTCGGCTTCCGATTTGTTCGGCATTTCAACAAAGCCGAAACCCTTGGACTCGCCGTTGAACTTATCTTTAATGATGTTGGCGGTTGATACCTGGCCGTGGCTTTCGAATGCCTGGCGAAGGCTGTCTACTTGTGTCTGATGCGATAGATTTCCGATGAAGATATTCATCGTTTTCTCCTTTTTTCGTTCATCCCGCTACTCGCTTTAATACAAAGCAAAACTTTGGCAAAATAAACAGGTTCTTGCGCTTTAACGCGCATGTGACTCCAGGATTAATATTTTGCCAAGGATTGGTTTTAAGGCAAGGCTTGAGAAAAATTAATTGAGGAGATTGTTAACAGGCGCCAAGATAACGTTCTGATTCGCTATTGTCAATGTAATTCTATGGAAATCGATCAACGCGATATGGTTTGGATGGTTACGGGACACTATCAGCCCATCCAGAACTCCGACAGAATCGATTAAAATACCATTAAGCGAGAAAACTACGGCACCCTATATACAATCGAATTTATATTCATGCCTGCCCCCACCGAGGCCATGATGACGATCTCGCCACTTTGCAATTGATGATCTTTGAGTTTGCCTTTGGCCATCATATCGAGCAGGGTGGGCAGGGTTGCCACGGAGCTGTTGCCAAGGCGCGATATGATCATCGGCATGACGTGCAAAGGCGCGTTCGCGGCACTGTATTTGCCATAAATGCGCTTTAGAATGGCTTCATCCATTTTGGCGTTCGCCTGATGGATAAGCACTTTGCCGACCTGATCGAGCGTCATTCCAATCTTGTCCAGGCTCTCCTTCACGACCAACGGAACCGTGCTGATCGCATACTGATATAATCTGTGTCCGTCCATTTTGAGGTAGAGGTCGGAATCCTGGCATTTGTGATTATAGGTCTTATCCATCCTAAGCATGAAGGCGTGTTCGAGAGTATCGGACCTGACAGCATGCGATAATATGCCGATCGGCGGGCCGCTGTTTCGGGCCTCCAATATTACGGCGCCGGCGCCGTCGGCGTAAATCATGCTGTCTCGATCATGGGGATCTGAAACACGGGAAAGGGTTTCGGCGCCGATTATCAGGGCTTTCTTAGCATCACCCGACTTAAGGAAGTAGTTCGCCTGAATCACGGCCTGCAGCCAGCCGGGACAGCCGAAAGTGATATCGTAGGCGACCGTCCTGGGGTTGGCTATTCGAAGCCTGTGCTTCACTCTCGACGCGACCGTGGGGACGATATCAGACCTTCTGTTATCCGCCCTGACATCGCCGAAATTGTGGGCGACGATTATATAGTCGAAACTTTCCTTGTCGGCGCCCGATGATTCCAGGGCGTCCTGCGCCGCGAGAAAGGCGATGTCGGAAACGACCTGATCATCGGAGACATATCTTCTTTCGGTTATTCCCGTTATTTCCTCTAATTTCCCGATGATCTCTTCGTTTGATTTTTCGAATTTTCCTCCGTCCGAGTCAAGGAATTCGTGCCGCAGAAAATCCTCATTTGAGATCTCCCTCGGCGGTATATAGCTGCCGGTCGCGGTGATGACGGAATAAGTTGTTTCATTAATCATTACTATGTTTCCCGTTGAGATTAAAATGTCCGCCGCTTTACAAAAATGAGGCACTTAGATTAAATATTAGCCATCCATTCGTATTTGACAAGCACTTTTCGATTTTCGCGATTATTTCATCACAGGCCATCATTCCATTTTCAGTTATGAGAATACGGAATTCAGGCAATTTGCCTGCCAATTCGATCGAGAAAAGAGCGCTACGGGGGAATTGGAGTTCTTGGTCTCTGCAAATCAGCCACAGAATTCGCAATCTCTGAGGGGCGATAATCGGGCCATACTTTCCATTATGAATTGCATACTTGATAATTTCAAAATAACTGACACATGATTATGGAGGCAAGACAAATCATTCACAAGTTATTGAGAAACAATGGCGGCCCGGCAATCGCACCGCGACCAAAGATTACGTGTCGAGTCTTAAGGTTCGAGCGTCGAAATGATCTCCGCCAGACAAAACATGTCAAAGCACTTGTCATCTTCAGCGCCTTTGACGGATAGACGATAGTACTTGCCTATTTCCTTAAATTTGTTATTTTATAGGGCAAAATATTCAATTTCGAGTGAATTCGTGTATTTAAACATTAGCCCTAAAATAACCCGGCCCAAAGATCGAAACGCTTCGAAGCTCCAGCCTGGCATTAGAAAAGACTTCCCCTGTCACAATCAAAAATCAAACCGTTGATAATCGGTGATTTAATTGCATCCATTCCCATCGTTCAAGGGGGAATGGGCGTTGGCGTTTCTCTCTCCAGGCTGGCATCGGCCGTTGCCAATGAAGGCGCCGTAGGTGTCATAGCGGCGGCTGGAATTGGAATGAGGGAAGTCGATTTTTATTCAAATTACCTCCAAGCCAACACACGCGCTTTACGACGTGAGATCCGCAAAGCCAGATCGATGACAAGCGGCATCCTTGGCTTAAATATCATGGTGGCTTTCACGAATTTCAGCGAACTGGCTGCTACGGCGATGGAAGAGCGGGTAGACATCATATTTTCCGGGGCAGGATTGCCACTGAACCTCCCGAAGTTTCGCCTGGCCGGATCTAAGACGAAACTCGTGCCAATCGTATCATCTGGCCGGGCAGCGAGCTTGCTCTGCAAGCACTGGCTCGCCAAATACGATTATCTGCCTGACGCTATCGTGGTGGAGGGCCCGAAAGCAGGAGGTCATCTTGGTTTCAAGAAAGAGCATATCTTCAATCCGGAATATGCGCTGGAGAATTTAGCTCGTGATGTTATCGAGGAGACCGGCGTTTTTGCGATACGCTATGGCAAGAAAATACCCGTTATTGCCGCAGGGGGGATATACACCGGAGCGGATATCAGGAAGTTTATGGATATGGGCGCCGATGGAGTCCAGATGGGCACGAGATTCGTGGCCACCGACGAATGCGATGCCGACATAGAGTTTAAGAAAATGTACATAGATTCAAAGGCGGAGGATATCGTCATCATTGATAGCCCTGTCGGGATGCCCGGGCGCGCCATCCGAAATAAGTATATTGACGATGTTTCCTCAGGGATAAAAAAACCGGTGAAGTGTCCCTATCATTGTATCATTACATGCGACCATAAGAACGCTCCTTATTGTATCGCCAATGCGCTCATAAACGCGCAAAAAGGACACTTCAAGAACGGGTTTGCGTTTGCCGGCGCCAACGCACACAAGATTAGTGAGATTGTTTCTCTAAAAGAGTTGATGAAAACCTTGATGGTCGAATATGATGAGACCTTTTCCCCTTCCAGTCCAATAATTTAGAAACAATGCCAAAAGGCCGTGAGAGAGTGTAGATATGACGTTTGCCGCAAGGTAAAAAGACGATCAGTCGATATGGTAGTTTGAATCCCGCATACCGAGTAGAGTCTAATTTATTAAAGGGGTTGATTTGCCCATTTCATTTATTATGACCAGATTAAGCTTGTAGATTTTTGGCCGATCTTATATATTAGTATAAGTTTGAATCGGCCCGGGCGGCGCCAAGTCGAACCGGGCATTTTTTCAGGATCCTCCTTTCAACGGTTTAATCAGAAGACTATTGCATGGAGTTTCGGTCGAGGCGGGAATTGCCCGCGTTAGGAAAAGTCATTAGCATTTTCAAGAAAATGACCCCAAGGGGGTTCGCATTATCGAAATCGTCGGCACTAACGTCATTCGAAACGAGTTTGCATCCTTGACCGTCATTATTGGTCTTCAAAGGGGCGCATAAGTTATAGCGGGGCTTTATCGCCGGACCCGGAGCCGATTCGGTTTCCCTGAAGGCGTTCGAAACATCTAACACAATTTTACAGAGAGGATCTTAACATCTTAAGATTATCCAAGAAATCAAACAGATTGGCCGAATATAACCTCGGCACAATACAAAACGTGACCGCCGAGCCTGCCCTGAACGGCTTCCATGGCCTGGGCATCACCAATAAACTGCTCGAGGCCGTCGGCAGTCTGAATTACAGCGAACCGACACCGGTGCAGGAGCAGGCAATCCCGGTCGGAATCGAGGGACGGGACCTGATCGCCGTCGCTCAGACCGGGACAGGCAAGACAATCGCCTTCGGCATCCCAATGATTCAGCGACTTGCTCAGAGCCCAAGCGGGCGCGGCCTCGTCGTAGTCCCTACACGCGAGCTGGCGCACCAGGTCGATGACGCGCTGCGGGCCATCTGCCGCGCTCATCAAATGCGCACGGCGGTGATTATAGGTGGCGTATCCATGGAACCACAGCGCCGCGCGCTGGCCCGAAAGCCTCACATCATCATCGCCACGCCGGGACGCCTGCTTGACCACCTCAAGCAAAGGACGATCAGCCTTGCGAACGTCGAAATCCTCGTCCTCGATGAAGCAGATCGGATGCTGGACATGGGTTTTGCGCCGGATATCAATAGGATTATTTCGGCCCTCACGCATCGGCACCAGACGATGTTGTTCTCGGCCACCATGCCGCAGGAGATATTGGCGATCGCCCGAAAACATATGGATGATCCGGCGCATATCGAGGTTGCCCGCTCCGGAGCCTCGCCGGAGGAGATCAGCCACGAGATGTTCTTCGTCGACAACCGCGACAAGCCGCAATTGCTCGAGATCCAGCTCCGCAAGAGAACCGGCTCGACCCTCATTTTCACCAGGACCAAGCACGGGGCCAGCAAGCTGGCTCGGCGGATCAAGGCCATGGGGCATTCGGTTGCCGAGATTCATTCCAACCGCAGCCTCCGGCAGCGGTTCGGCGCCATGGATGGCTTTAAGGACGGTGAATTTCGGGTGCTGGTGGCGACCGATATCGCGGCCCGCGGGATCGATGTTACCAATATTGCGTTGGTCATAAATTACGATCTGCCGTCGACTTCCGAAGATTATATTCACCGCATCGGGCGGACAGGTCGCGCCGGCAAAAATGGCCATGCCATTTCGTTCGCTACTTTCGACCAGGAAGGCGAGGTCCGAGACATCGAGGACCTGATGAACACCTCTCTGCCGGTGTCAGCGTTGCCTTTCGCGCCGTCGCAGCGTTCCGCTCCCCGCATGAACAGGGCCCCGAGCCGACCGCAGGCGCGTTCGCACGCACAAGTACCATCGCAGGTTTCTCCATCGATTGACAAGTGGGACTCGGCGCAGACGTTCGGGCGCCACAGGGTCAATGTCAAGGGCAGGAGCAGGCGAAGACGCTGATTCGGCGGGTCAATGAAATAGCATATTTTTTGATATGGTTGGAAATTCCTCCACCTGAAGGCTACGCGCAAAATTCGAGTCCCTGAATCAATTATGATTCCGGGGCTTGTTTTTTAGCAGAGTACGGATTTGAACCAGCGACCATCGGATTATGAGCCGGATCAAACTTCCAGACGCGGGGCAATACCGGACAATAAGAATAACAGGAACAGAGACTTATTCTCGGAGTTCTTTTCCGGTGTTGTCCCGTTTTGGTCCGTATCATGGCGTCTTATGTTAGAAAAACGATAGTATGGAAAAATCCCCGCAAGATAAAGATCAGGGTTCAAATTAGCTGTTTAGAATGCTTGAATTCTCTTCGTGCAGGCCAATAATTTCGACGGCATCATTCTACATACCCTTAGAATCCCGTCTCCGGAATTCCTCAATTTTAGAATCCTTAGACAGCTCGTTCGAAGAGCCCCGACCTCTGGTGGTCCCCGCAAAGTCATGATATAAAGGCGCGGGCAAGCAATGTCGAATTCAGGTATCCACTCGATGCATATTTCATACCCATCATCAGCGCTGGTCGATTGATATCGCCCGGCGCATTTTTCCGAATTGCCGTCTGCACATAATCATGGCGATGATATTAAGCATCATAGGCTTGGCCACATACTGCAAAAGCCAGGTGCCGGCTAATGCATCTCCAAACTGCGGCCGCGAATCCGGGGCATCAATATTGCTGATTGTCTGTGGCGGATGAAAAATGTCTGCGGCTCCATTCATGCCGGTCAGCGCAGGATGCGGAGAAAACTCTATGTTCGATTCCCAGGATGTCCACTTTAATGCACTTGACATTGCCAGGAGGAAAGATATAATAATCCTCCATAGGGTCGGTCAGTCGAATCCACATCCCGCTATTCAATCGGCCCTTGACGCATTTTCAAATAATCATATTCCCGGGCGCGGTTTCAGAACCGCCAATTCGGCTCCATCGAAAATGCGCGATCATTCCTTGTCTCTTACAAGCAATTGTGCCCCGAATTATCGGCGAACCTCCGCCGGGGCAGCGCAAAACGATATATTTATCCATGGCCACTCCTCGAGAGGCTCGATGAATACCAACGGTAAGCAGGGAATGCCTAAATGAGTGATTCAGCCGGCATAAGCGAATTCGATACCGCCCGCGGCGCCCGACACCCTCGGGCCCATGTAGAGCTTCTCCGAAATTATTTCATTGATCTGATTTCTGTCCATATGCGTCTGAGAATATTCAAGCCCCTCATCACGAATTTCTATGTGACCCAGAAATGCAACCTGCGCTGCACTTATTGTTATCCGCCGGGTGACGAACCCGACAGCGATCTTGCATCCAACATCGCGCTTCTGACGAAGATTCGCCCTCGGAATCCCGTCATTAATTTTACCGGCGGTGAACCGCTTTTATATCCCGACATAGTGGAATTGATTAGAAAGGCGCGGGAGTTGCGCTTTTATCCAATACTGTTAAGCACGAACGCGCTTCTAACGGATAAGTTGGAGCAACTGCTGCCCTTGATTGATCACTTGATAGTCAGCCTCGATTCGATTGAAGAGGAATCCAATGATGCTCTTGCCGGAGTAAGCGGAGCCACCAGGGAAATTCTCGGCAATATTGAAAAAAGCGCATTATGGTCACGCCAATATGGTCATCGGATGACGCTGCATTCGGTGATTACCCCGCATAACCTCGATGATATCGCCGGTGTCGTCAAACTCAGTGAACTCCTGCATATAACATTCAGCGTATCGCCCCAGCATGGCCGATATCACCCCAATCCGGAACTGCCTGGCAATCCTCGATATATGGCCCTTGTCGATCATCTAATAGACTTGAAGGGTCGGGGCATGCCGATCGTCTGTTCTTTTGACTACCTCAAGGCAATTCGGGGCTTCCCCAGGCGTCGATGCTACCCCTTCGTGTCGCCCCGCGTATTTCCCGACGGCAGCGTTTATTTTCCATGCGAAAGAATCAGGGATACTCGATTATTCCTCCATGATTATGATAGTCTGATTTCATTGATGCGCAAGCACGCGGAATTTTCATTCAGGCCCGAATGCTCGAGCCGTTGCTACCTTGCCTGCTATGTCGAAGTGGAGCGATATTTGAGAAATCCGCTTTCCATATTAAATGAAATCCCCATGTTGCGGATCGTCTCCGGGGCGAGAATCAAGCGCAGGCGCGGCGGCCGGAATTGAGGCTGGAAATATGGCCAGGATACTTATCACCGGCGGCACTGGATTCCTGGGATCCCACTTGCTTAAAAGGCTTTCCCGAGGGCGTAACGAGATATTTTGTCTTGCCAGAAGGCCGGCGGTCTTAGCGAATCGAGGGCGAATAACGTGGATCATCGGTGATATCACGGATCCCTCGTCGTATAAGCGGTTTCTCAAGAAAACAGATTATATTTATCACCTGGCGGGAATAGTCAATGCTCGCCGGACCGATCAATATACTCAGGCTAACGTTCTTGGAACGAAAGCCTTGCTCGAGGCCTGTAGTCAGGTCGCGGGGACGTTAAAGAGGTTTGTGTATGTCAGCAGCATCGCGGCCATGGGCCCGATATCTCACAAGGGACTTCTTGATGAGACTCTTCCCTGCCATCCTATCACCGAATATGGGAAAAGCAAGCTCGCGGCCGAAACGGCCGCGCTCGAATACTCAATTGAGTTCCCCCTGGTAATCATCAGGCCGTCATTCATCTACGGCAGAGGCGATAAACGGGGCCTTTCGATTCTAACATCATTGCTGGCCCATCCGGCGGGAGCATTTAGATCCTCCATCAAGACCATCAGTTTGTGTCATGTGAGCGATGTTATTCGATGTTGTCTGCTTGCCGGCTTGAAAAAAATCAGATCGGGCGAGGTCTTTATCGTCTCGGACGGCGAGGTGCATACTTGGGAGAACCTCCGGGTAATCGTCCATGACATTTGCAGCCGCCTGGGTATAATCGATGTCGAATCCCCGCTTACGATTCGCGCTGATTTCAGTACGTCCGATGATGATCCGCGTGGCCGCCATTATTGGGGATGCGATATTTCCAAGGTCAAAAGCACTTTGGGATATGAACCCACAATAAGGCTAAAAAATGGCGCTCTTGACACAATTCGCTGGTACCTTCGCAACGGCCATATAGAAGAGCACAACTCTGTCTTAGAGGGATCGGAATTATCGAATGGAGACAACTATGCCGCGGAAAGTTATCAAACTCGATGATGGCATTATTCGTCGAGAGATACGAGATTTCATACTGGCCAATTTTCTCCCCCGGGAAAAGGCCGCCACGCTTGGCGATACGGACCTGCTTTTTGAAAGCGGCATCATAGACTCGGCCGGCGCCATGACCTTGATAGCCCATATTGAGAAGCGATTCGGCCTTCGAATCCCCGACGAAGAGCTTTTCCCGGAAAATTTCGCCACCATCAAAAAGACCGTGGCCTATATATCGGTCAGGCTCAACGGGTCGAAAACCAAAAAGCCTCGCGAGATCAGGCCATGAAATTACTGCTTATCGATCCGGTGACAACATCCGGGGTCCTCGATGTCAGAACCCGCAGGAAGCTGCGCGAGGGAATAGGGTATCCGGGAATCGGCCTCATCACGGTTGCGGCCCTGACACCGCCCGATATTCGGGTCACGGTTATCGATGAATCTGTCGAGGATATCGATTTGAACTGTCCGGCCGATCTGGTCGGCATCTCGGTCCAGGCGCCGATCGCCGCTCATGCCTATAAGTTATCGGCGCACTTTCGCCAAAGAGGCATTCCCACTGTGCTGGGGGGAATCCACGTTTCGCTGAATCCCGATGAGGCAATGCCCCACGCAGATTCCATACTTCTGGGCGAAGCCGAGATCACATGGCCTGAACTTATCGAGGATTTCCTGAAGGGAGATCTCAAGAAAATATATAAACCTGATCGGTTGGCTGATTTGGACAAAACACCCTGTCCCAGGCGCGACCTGCTCGACAAGGATTGCTACCAGTTGCCATCCGTCGTGCAGGCCAGCAAGGGATGCCAGTATGGATGTGAATTCTGCTCACTTTACAGCTACCTCGGCCACACCCGCCGGTATCGAGATCCTGTTAGAGTCGCCGACGAGATAAGGGGGCTTGACGGCGACTTATTCCTCTTCGCTGATGACAATATCTATTCCAGCCGAAAATATTCAATAAACCTTTTCAAGACCATATTGGACTGCCGGAAGCGCTGGGTCGCGGAATCGACCTGGCATATCGCTTTCGACAATGAAGCCCTTACCTGGGCCAGCCGCAGCGGCTGCGTCGGGCTCTTCATCGGTTTCGATACTATAAACCAGCAACCCTATATCACAAAAGTCCCCAAGTCGGATGAGGTCGAAGATATTTACATCCGAGCCATCAGGAATATTCAATCCCATGGGATTGCCGTGGTGGCGGCGTTCGTATTCGGCCTTGACAACGATGACGAATCGGTATTCGAGCGTTCGCTCCGCGTCGTCCGAGAGGGTGGGGCGAACCTGGTAAATTTCAGCGCTCTCGTTCCGTATCCCGGGACCCCCATCTTCCAACGCCTGGACGCGCAAGGGCGTATCACCGAACGGGATTGGTCGAAATACATCAGCCCCAACGTATGTTATGAACCCGGCAAGATGAGCCGCTCTGGTTTGGAGGCGGGGATTCGTTGGGCGCAATCCGAATTTTATACCATGGGCAATATTTTACACGTTTCCTGGGAAACCTTCAAGAAGCTCGGCTGGGCTATGGCACTCCTTTCGTTGCAGCTCAACATGAGCCAAAAGAGAAACTGGGGCAAAGGGAGCGCCAGATAGCCGGTGGAGGTGCAATCTATGGTTCGGCCTATAAAATGCCTTATCTGGGATCTCGATAATACGCTTTGGGACGGCACCTTGATGGAGGGCGATCCTTGCATCATAAAGCCGGGGCTGAAGAGCGTTTTGAAGAGACTGGACGGACGTGGCATTCTTCATTCTATCGCCAGCAAGAATGACCCGGCGCCGGCCCTGCGGCTTCTGAAAAAAAAGGGGGTCGACCGACTCTTCCTCCACCCCCAAATCGGCTGGATTAGCAAGCCCGCAAGCATCCAGAATATCGCAAATAAGCTCAATATTGACCTGGATTCGGTCGGTTTTATCGACGACGAACCCTATGAATTGGAGCAGGTCCGAAAACTGTTGCCCCAGGTCCGAGTATACAATTCGCGGGAATGTCTCGATCTGCCGCGCCGCCCCGAATTAAATCCGCCGTTTATGACCGATGAATCAACCAGGCGGCGACAAATGTACCAGCAGGAGGCAAGGAAGAGTCAAATTCGCAGGAGCTCGGGAATGTCGCAGAAGGAATTCCTGAAGTTCTGTCGAATGAAGATGACGATCAGGATCGCCCGAAATGATGATATGGACAGGATCATGGAATTGATGCACCGGGCACATCAGATGAATGCGACCGGGATCATTTACAGCAGCCGACAGGTCAGTTCCTTCATATCGGACCCCCGCTACCGTCTTTATGTGGTCGAATTAAGAGACCGCTTCGTTGATTATGGCAAAGTCGGGCTGGCAATCTGCAATCTGAATGATCGGAAATGGCAGCTTAAATCATTCTTGCTGTCATGCCGTGTTTTGAGCCGGGGGATCGCATTTATATTCATTTTGTGGCTTCAAAATCAGGCGTTTAAGTCGGGCGCCGCCGAGATCGAGGGTATATACAAAAAACGTCCAAGGAATCGTCGCATGTTGATGCTTTATCGTCTCTCGGGTTTCAAGCCATCGGAAGGGAACGGCAACGGCACTCAGATTTTCAGGGCACGATGCAAAAAGAAATTCAAGGTCCCGGAATGGCTCACCTTGAAGGAAGCAGGCCATTTATGAAGACTGTGCGAATATTGCTGATCGATGTCAATCGCGTCAGCCTTAATACGTCAGTTGACATGCTCGAGTACCCCCTGGGCCTCATGTATGTCGGCACATCCTTGAAAGATGTTTTCGGCGATCAAGTTGACATCAGAATTGAATCGTATGAGGATAAACCCGGCTCCCTGGCCCAGGTCGGCGAACTTATCGAAGATTTCAGGCCGGATATCGTCGGCCTTCGCAGCCTGACTATGGGGCGCAAACCGCTGCATCAAATCGCGGATATGGCCAAGAAAGACTACGGCGTACCATTGGTGTTAGCCGGAGGCCCCCACGCATCGGACAATCCCGGTGATATCATCGCCAATCCCTCATTCGATTGCGCGGTAATCGGCGAGGGCGAACAAACCGCCGTCGACATCGTCGCGGCCTACGTATCGAACATGTCCCTTGACAATATCCCCGGAGTTGCCGTTGGATCATCCAATGGGTGCCATATCGCATGCCGCAGGCAACCTATTGCCGCTCTCGATACTCTGCCGATGCCCAACTACGGCCTGGTAGACTTTCTGGGTATCAACGGCGGCCGTGTTGACTTTTCATTTCGCTTCAATGCCCGCCATGCCAATCTATTCACATCGCGGGGCTGCCCCTACCGGTGCATCTACTGCCACCAGATATTCGGCAAGCGCTTTCGCGCGCATTCGCCGGATAGAATAATGGCGGAAATCAGGATGCTATATGACGACTACGGCATAAGCAGCTTTCAAATAATCGATGATATATTTAATATCGACCGCCGCCGCGCCCTGGAGGTCTTCGACAGAATTGTCCGGGCCGGTTATCGCCTCGAGATTTCGTTCCCCAACGGTATTCGGGGTGACGTTGTCGATGATGAGATGGTGGACGCCATGTGGCAGGCCGGTGTGCGCTACATTGCATATGCCATCGAAAGCGGTTCGCCGCGTATCCAGAAGCTGATCCATAAGAACCTGCGTCTCGATCGCATATCGCGGGCCATTTCGCTGAGCACGGCCCGCGGCATTCTGACCCGCGGCTTCTTCATGATCGGGTTCCCTACCGAAACGGAGGAAGAAGCCATGATGACAATCGACTATGCCAAGGACAGCGACCTCACCATGGCGATGTTCTTTACGGTTCTTTATTTCCCCGGCACGCCGCTTTTTCGCCTGGCTCAGAGCCTTGGCAAGATATGCGATTATGATTTTGCCCTCGAAGA
>MEWP01000011.1 GCA_001775395.1 candidate division Zixibacteria bacterium RBG_16_53_22
TATCTTAAAGATAGTGTAAGGTAGATATAACAGGGGGTGGCATGCTTCTTCGCGCAGGCGAAAAAGCATGCTGCTGATATTTGGCAATCGGTATTGTCAGGGACATGGAGCTACATGCTTTCCTCCCTCCGGCCGGGAAGCATGCCACCCACTTAAGGGGCGTTGATCCCGGTGAAGTCACGTCCTCAGACCTGAAGGTTCATCTGGTGTTTCGGCCATTCGGCTCAAATGAGGAACTGTGATTCCCGAAACACAATGTTATTGCTAATCTCCGCGCAGACCTTATATTATGGTCAGCGAGGGCCTTTAATTACGGGAGCGCGATCTTGACTCGGCCGTACCCGACAATTTCCCCTTTCCCCATTTTCATATTTATCGCTGTGTTTGTATATCTATCTATCCCCGCCCCCGCCCAGCAGTAGTCTACTCCCGTGCGCATCTCCGAGCCGGGGGAGTGCTGGTATCCGCAGATACTGGCCCAACGGGATACCCTGCATGTAATCTATACCAATGAAACCGGTGGTTGGAAGATAAGCTATGTCAGAAGCACCGATGGCGGGCAAACCTGGAGTCCTCATCTGGTACTATCCGATACGGCCAATACTACGGATACTCAGATACCGCATATCGTCGGGTACGGAAGGAGGATAATGGCACTATGGCACTCTTATTATCTAGATGGTGTCTATCATTACAACATAAGCTACCGCATCTCGGAGAACAACGGTATCTCCTGGGATCCATGGGGGCAGGTGTTGGGGCAGAATCGGCCGCAGCCAATACCTATGACTGTTTCGTCGTCAGATTCGCTGGTAAACATTGTGATAGGCACTGGCGTGGGCGACAGCGCAGTCAAATACGGTATTCGAAGCACAGATTTTGGGATGGTATGGTCTGCTCCGCTGCGGATATTCGCCGCTATACAAGGCGGGTGGTTTGATCAAACAGGGCATAATAGCCTCGTTCATCTTCTATGGACAGGCCGCTTCGACATGGATCATCAAGTTGAACTTTACTATACTTCCAGCTCCAATGGGGGATTAGATTGGAGCCCCAGCATCCCATTAAGCGATACCGACCAATTTCATTCGCAATTACCTTCCATAGACGCCGATGCCGCGGGCGCACTGGCGTTGACATGGATGGATTACAAATATGCCCCCCCTGGGGCAACGGGAGATATCTTCCTGAGAGAAAGCGCAGATTCCGGACAAACATGGTCGGGGGAAAGGCAGATTACATTCGGCCATTATTCTTCTCTTTCAGATGTTGAGCGCGTCGGCGACACCATCCACGTGGTCTGGGAGGATGAGAGTCAAGGTCTTGATCATTGGAGAATAGGATATATCAGAAGTACTGACGGCGGGCAAGAATGGAACGAACCGCAGTGGGTTAATAGACCAGATGACGACTGCAGAGATCCTGCTGTTTGCCATGCCAATGGAAATGCTTATGTAATCTGGGCTGTGGACCAGCCAACTCTAGATACATTGGGTATTTACTTCTCACGCTGGCCGGTCGAGCCGGATGCCATAATTGGAGATAATGAGAATAATATTCCACATAGTATAAGTCTTTCCGCTCACCCCAACCCCTTCAACACCGCCACCACGATTACCGTGGGGGGCACGGATGATTCCGCGATTGAAATCTTCGACAGCGCCGGGCGCAGGGTGGCTGCTCTGCACGCCGAGAGCGGCCGGGCGGTGTGGGAACCGACTGGATTGTCATCGGGAATATATTTTGCGCGGGCAATCAAGGGGCAGACTGGGGCGTCTGCTGCCCAAATTATCAAGCTTATTTTGATGAGATGATTCATGGTAGGCGGCCAGCTCGTCTGGCCGCATTTTCAACCGTTTACAACATGAAGAAAATCAGACTCGATAAAGAAGTCTACCTGGAGTATGGTCGGCCATGCCATATCAACATTCGTTCGAAGAACGACGCGTTGGTCTTCGTTAACCGCGAATTCACATTCAAGTGCATGACCTTGCTCGAATCGCTCTGCGAAAAATATGATTTTCTTTTATATGTTTATTGTTTCATGCCAGATCATCTTCATTTCATCATATCCGTTCAAGGCGAGAAATCGATAATCGAATTGGTGCAGGCATTTAAGAGCCTGACAACCCTGGAATCGTATACTCACGGTTTTGAGGGCAAGATATTACAGACGCGGTTCTATGACCATTTCCTAAGAAATTGGGAGGATTTGGAAAGGCATATAAAATATGTCCTGGAAAATCCGATTAGGAAGGGTTTAGTTCGGGATTTCAAAGATTACCCTTTTGGAAAGAGTTTTATATGATTGTCGGCAGGCGAGCTGCCGACCTACCGAGGAATTGCGTGCGCTGGGGCGTGCGTGGCGCACGTCCCCGTGCGCCACGGCTCTATGGGGAGGCGTCGCGGCATACGAGGACTTATGCCGCGCACGATAACCACGGCGCCGGGAGTAACACCTGACGCCACCGATATTTTTATCACCCTCCCACCGGCCCTTTGGAGCCGCCTTCGGTGTCCGATTCCTGAGCCGTCTTGCCCGCCGCCGAATGCTTCTTTTTTATGTCGCCTTTCAAGTCAACAAGCTTGGTGATCAGGTCCGGTATGGCGGCTACCAGGCCCTCGTACTTGGTGCGCCCGGTGGGCAGGAACGAGACCTTGTCCTCTTCGATGATAATGAAGCCAACCGGCTCGACCCGGACGCCGCCGCCCCCGCCACCACCGAATCCACTCTTGGTTTCACTCTCCTGGCCCTCGCCACCGCCGACCCCGAATCCGACCATCACCCGCGTGATTGGCACGACGCTCTTGTTGCCCATGATGACCTGCCGCCCGACCACGGTATCGGAGGCCGCAATCTCCTTAAGCTGAGTGATTATCGCCGACGCCAGTTCTTCCAATCTATTTCCCATGTTTCCTCCGTACTTTTAGTTTCCTATATAACTTAAAAAGCCTGATTTTGGGCAATCGATAGATGATAATCACGAGCTCCTTGACCAGACCAATAACGGTAACCACCAGCCCGCACGATATGTTGCCATTGATCCGGCCCGCCAGATAATCGGGGGCATAGCTGATCCTTATCGCCGTTGGCAGGTTCGGCCGGATAGCATGATACGCGCCGTAGAGCTGGCCGGTGATATCGGGCTCCTCTGTCCCGCCGGCCAGATCGGCTACCAGGAAATAGTCGGGGGACTTGAGCAGGCGACCCAGGAGCTTGAGAACCTCGCCTGCCATACCCAAGAGCATGCCGATATCGGATCTGTTCAAGACCGAAAAGTCGAACCTCTTTTTCCTGCCCAATTGCGATTCCTCCTCGGACTTTTCTTTCTTCTTTTTCGGCGGTTTCGGAGTTTTCCCGGGTTTGGGCGTTCGCGGGTAGAGCAGGCGCTTAAAAGGGAAAGCCCTGACCGATGAAGAGGCTGTTATCTTTTCATTTATAAGCACAGTTAATTGTATGGTGACCGGAATGAAAAGCAGGTAGAAAGAGAGCAGGAGCAAAACGCCGAGGATAATCAGGAGTATCGATTCGAACAATCCCATCGCCGTTCGCCATTGCCTTAATTTGCGTTTCTTGGGCGGTTGTCGTTAGAGATAAAGCGTCTTGAGCCGGTCGATCATTTCGTGATACGCCGCGTGCTTGCCATGCCCGATCTCCTCCTCCTCCAGCCTCTCGAAGTCGCGGTATAGTTCCTCCTGCTTTTTCTCGGAGAGCCTCTTATTGGCCAGCGGGTAAAGGACATTGTCCTCGATATCGATATGTTGCAGCAGAAGGGTCGTGTAGTTTTTGGCAAATCGAACTATGGCTCCGGCGGCCCGAGCATCGCCCGCCCTGTATTCGGCAACGGCATACGAAAGATCCCGGATAAAATTGCGTCCGGAGACATGGTCCTTGATTAGGGCCCCGATCCGGTCGCCGTCGGACGGGTCAAACGAGTCCTTCATGGCCACGAACAGCATCTCCTCCTCCTTGACATGATGGCACTTGTCGACAAAGGCGCTGAAGAAGTCGATCAATTCCTCGAGGTGGAGGGGATCGACCCTCTCGCCGGCCTCCAGCTTCTTGGAGATGCGGTCGAGGATGCGGAGCGTGACCTTGACAGCGTTGTGCTCCTTTTTTAGCTGCTCTGTGGCCTTCATTGGATGAACCTCCTAAGTATATTAGGTGACTCATAAATCGGTTACAATCGATCTCGATATTTATTGAGGGATAAATAAATATGGTGGATGGTGCTTGTCAAGGCGTAACGGTCGGTGTTTTTTCCGGGAGTCCATCGCCGGCAGAAAACGAGTGCGGCGAACCGCCCCGAGTTTCTAATCGCGGGAATTCGTTTTCCTTCGGCTTAACCGCGCTGTCCTGATATTATCGGCGATCAGTTCCCTCAGCGGCTTTTCCGTATTAGCCCGGATCGAAACATAACAGCCGCCGCAGTTATTCCTGCGAGCGAATTTCTCGGCTAATTCGGCCAGCGTGTCGTAGCGCTCGCCGATGAACATGGCGCAGGGCGTCAAGCGGCCGTCGGGGTTGACCACCAGGAATCGCTTCCCGGTGCGGCAGTTGGGCAGATTTCTTCCATTCTCATAGAATTTTATATAGCGCCTGAAAACTCCCTCTCCTGTCATAACACAGGAGGCCCCGTTGTGTCGCGAGAAGATGGTGTCGGCCAGGGCGTGAAGCCTGGCGGTGTCCTCGGGGTGACGAAGGTTGTAATCGTCATTCCTGGTGCGAAGGTCGGTATAAGTTGAGAAATTCAGTTTCGCGCCCCAGCGGGCCACGGTCTCCACTATATCGAGCAGGAACGGATAATTGGCGCGGGTGATGCAGGTGTTTATGGTGATATCGCCGTTGCCGAACGAGGCCATGGCCGGGATAAGACCGTTCAAGTGCGCGAACAATCCCGGAATCCGGCGGAAATCATCATGGCGGTCATCGGGGAAATCGAGCGAGATCGAAAACTGCCTTATCCCCGCCTCGCGCAGCTTCCGATACTTCTCGATTGTCAATAGCGAGGCGTTGGAGACCAGGGCCAGGAGCGGGGTCCTGCCCGGCTTGTGGAGAGCGCGGATTATGTCGAGGATGTTGTGGCGCCAGAGCGGCTCACCTCCGGCAATCTGTATGACGGCCGGCGAGAGGGCCTCGCATACCTCGCGATATCGCTCCGGGCCGACCGCGTTGTCCTCGACTCTGGGGCCTTTGTCGCAATGCTTGCAGTTGGCCGTGCAGTTGTGGGTCACCTCCAGGGCGATACAGATCGGCCGTCCCAGGATTAGGTTCCCGGTGGCGCGGGCGATTGTCCTTGCAGCCAGAGTGTTTGGTATGCTTTGCCCCATCTCGTTTTCCCCTGTTTCTGGAGTCAAATGGAAATTCTCGGTGCGCTGCCTTGGGAAAGCCCGGGCCAGGATGACGAGCGGGCGGCTGACAATCCACCAAAGCTTCTGGTGATAGATGAGCGCGATCATCAGCCCGAATATGGCGATTATAAGCCAGTTGGGTATCTGGAGAAATAAGCCGGCCAACCCCAGGAGGCAATAACGCGGGAATCGCCCCGCCGCTATCGCCGCCAAATATTTCTGAAGCGGGTACCTGGAGGCCAGAGCCAGGAATTTGAATGGGTAGAACGGCAGGGGGAGAAAGCCGGCCAGGGCCAGGGCCGTAAAGGGCGCCTTCGAGAACCATCGCTGGGCCCGTTGGTACGCAGGGCTTGCTTTATATTTTACCGAATACGACAGGTTCAGGATCGGTGCGAAGAAGCGATTGTCGAGATACCCGGCCAGCAGGGTACCGAGCGTGGCGACCGTGGCCAAGCCGATCAGGCTCTGGGTCTTGCCGTACCAGACAATAACCGGCTCATGCGGGAGTATGGCTATGACGGCGTTGGATGATATCATGTAGAAGAAGACGGTCAACAGCGGATAGACTTTCGACCAGAATGTCATCATGTAAATGCCGAACGCGCCGAGTATGAGCATGGCGGTGCCAAACGCATACGTTCCTGGAGTCAATATGTCATCATGAATCTCGGTCGTGGGCCTCATTAGGGTTATATTGCCCGGTCGCAGCCTCCGTTGTCAAGGGGAATATGGCCGGGTCAATCTTTCAGCGTTTTCATTTTGAGGATGGTCATGTCAAAGGCGAATTTGGAAACCCATAAAGAAGACAGTGCGTCGAGGTGTCTTTGATTATTGGGCGTTATTGGAGACCTTGATTTTATTATGAAATCGATATGGGTCTTCTCAATACCCATGCGGCCGAAAGCCCCCACTCTCGTAATTTCTGCTGTAAATAAAAAGGGGCGGCATGGCGCCGCCCCCTGTTGACTAATCTTTCTTTATTTGGCCGGTTATTTCCCCGGCGGGATCGGCATCGGGACCTCATTCTGGATCGGCTTCAGTGATTGCAGGTAGGCGAAAATGGCCTTCAGGTCATCGTCTGTCATCTGGCCAATATTAAACCAGGGCATGGGCGGAAGAATGGCGCGTCCCGCCCCAAGATGCTTGCCGGTGCGCATGGCCTTGATAAAAGCCGCCTCGGTCCAGGAACCCGTGCCGGTGGCCTTGTCAGGTGTCAGGTTTATGGCGAAACTGACACCCCAGGGACCGTACCAGGCTGTCAAATGCTGGTTGGTGACAGCGACCCATTTGGCGGGGTCGGCACCGATGATATCGCTGGGAAGCGGCGGCAGTTTATCGGCGGCCGGATGCCCCGACAGCAATCTGGATGAATCCGGCATAGGCCCTATCGCGGTCATGGCCTTCGGCGAGTGACAATCGTTGCAGCCGCCCAATGTCACGAGGTATTCGCCGCGCTTGACCATCGAGGAATCCATCTTGTCTCCAGATGGCTTCGTGGTCCCGACTGAAAATGAAAATACAACAAAGGCCGCTAATAACAGGGTTCCGCCGACGGCCAGGGCGAGCTTGGATTTCATGAAAAACCTCCGCTTTTAAAAAAGATAAACATATCCCCCCTTGGGGTAAACGAATCATGGTCTATTGGATAATTATGGACCGACTATAATACCCGGCCATCCGGTTGTCAAGCGAAAATGATAATCATTTTTAGAATCGAAGTGGCTGCTTCTTATCCCCCAAAAGCTGCTGCACGGAGGCGGAATGGCTTCCGCCCCCATGCAGCGAGATGCGGGTGATGGGAAATTTTCTCCTGCTTTTGTTTTAGCTTAAAAGACAGCCTTTGGTTCGCCGGAATCTTCGCAATTTTCAGCCCCGTAACGGGAATCCATATGCTTTCCGGGCGCCGGAAACGGATTGACCCCGGGCCGTTTCCCTCCACGCAACGGTTATGGCCGCCGGGTAATTTCTCGGTCGATTGATTCCCCCGTATCTTAAACGGCCGATCGTTGAGGCCGGTTCCTCGATAACCAATGGATCATATCCCCGGCCTCTGTTTGGCTTTGACAACTCCCGACGCGTGCGGTATTCTTGGCCCCAGGCGATTGTGTGGGATAAATGACTTAGGCGCGCATGTTTCAGGCGGCGCGGCGAAAGGATGTGATCTCTTATCTGCAGCGTAATTCTCGGAATAATCGTATTCATAATCGACGTTTGGGCCCTGGTCAGGATTTGGTCATCGACCCTCTCCGGCACCGCCAAAGTCCTCTGGACAGTCCTAATTTTGGTTTTTCCGGTTGGCGGCGTGATCCTCTACCTGTTGTTCGGGCGAACATCTGAGGCGCCGCCGCCAAGCTCTCCCTCGACTCCCTGAGCCGGCCCTTGTTTTCGGGGCTCCTTTGCCATATACTGGGCGCGTGGCCAACCTCAAGAGATCCTGGAACGAAATTGCGCCGCATTACGGCCGGCGCTATCGCATTTCCACCGCGACCGTTCACTACGGGCCGCTCAGCCCGGGAGATGATAAGTTGCGTCTGTTGGGCGACATCTCGGGGCTTGGCGCCCTCGACCTGGGATGCGGGGGCGGCCAGAACGCGATTGCCTTAAGCCGCATGGGCGCCCATGTCACCGCGGTCGATTTCTCGGTGAGACAAATCGAGGAAGCGCGGCTGTTGGCCGAGAAAAATGATGCCGACATCAAATTCCACGTAGCCGACATCGACCAGCTACCCGCGCTGAAAAGCGACAGTTTCGATCTTGTGATTTCGGTCTGCGTCATCGCGTTCATTAGGAACGAGCGAGCCGTTTTTAATGAGGCTTTCCGTCTTCTCAAGCCCGGGGGCCGTCTTTTCCTCTCCGACATGCACCCGTTGCAGTACATTCTGGACGAGAAAAGACGTGGAGTAGAGTTCAGCAGCGCCTATCCCTTCGAGCCGATCCGCATGAGGTGGCGTTGGGAATTCGGGAATGACTCCAGAGGCGGCCCGGTCGAGGCTGGTTTCGAGCATTATGTCCGCTCTGTGCCGCACTATTGCAACGCCCTGATCGACTCCGGTTTTACCATCGCGCGCATCCTCGAGCCGAAGCCGACAAGCCGGTCGCCCCATCGGGGCTTTTCAGAAGAGATCATGCGAGAATACCCCTACATCGCCAGACATTTGCCAATAACCTTTATTATTGGGGCAAGAAAAGGGAGGAAAACATGAAGAAATCGGCGATTATCAAATACTGGCGGAATGTCAGGGCCTTGACCCTGGAGGTCCTCGACCGATTCCCTGAGAGTCAGATGTCGTTTCGGCCGGCCAAGAGTATCCGGACAGCGGCCGAGCAGTTTGACCATATTCTGGCGGTCGAATTATATATCCGGAAAGGCTTGACCGAAAACGCCTGGGGACCGGTGCCGACACCAGGGCTGGGAATTTCCACAAAAAAAGGGCTCCTTGAGAAACTAACTTGGGAGCACGAGGAAACCGGCCGAGTGCTCCGTATGCTCCCGGAATCGTCTTTCGAAGGATTCTATCAGACCCGGTTCGGGCGCCTAAGCGGCGAGGGGATCATTTATCTTGGCATAGATGAGGAAATTCATCATCGAGGTAATTTATACACATACTTGCGCCTAATGGGGATCGAGCCTCCTCAAATGGTACAAAACTACTACCAACTCTTCCTGGAGGAATAAAATGGCGGATAATTTCACCAAAATTGGTCAAACTATAGATAAATATCGAAATCATATCATCGAGTTGCAAAAACTCCTGACTTCTATCCCGGCGCTGGCTCCCGAAAGTGATGGCGAGGGCGAGATCAAGAAGGCTGGGGCCCTGAAGAAATATCTGGCCGACGCCGGATTTCCGGCGCCAGAGGAATACAATGCTCCCGACAGCCGTGTTCCCGGCGGGATCAGACCCAACCTGGCTTATCGGATCAAGGGTGAGGATGCCTCGCGGACAGTCTGGATCATGTCGCATACCGACGTGGTTCCGCCCGGCGACCTCTCCAAATGGACCGGCGACCCGTATACGGTCCGGGTCGAGGGTGACCGGATTTACGGACGAGGGGTCGAGGACAATCAGCATGGCCTGGTGGCGTCGGTAATGGCGGCCAAGGGGCTTATCGATTCCGGAGTGCGGCCCAAATACGATGTTGGCCTACTTTTTGTGGCCGATGAGGAGGTCGGTTCCAAATACGGGATCGATTATGTCCTCGAAAAGCACAATATTTTTAAGAAGAGCGATATCATTATCGTGCCCGATTCCGGTCAATCGGATGGCAAGGCGATCGAGGTGGCCGAAAAGTCGATTATGTGGCTCAAAGTCGAAACGACCGGAAAGCAGTGCCATGCCTCGAGACCTGACCAAGGTGTCAATGCATTTGCAGCGGCCTCGAAACTGGCCGCCAAGGTGCATGCGCTTTACAATATTTACGACACTCGCGATGAGTTGTTCGACCCGGCCTATTCATCGTTTGAGCCGACCAAGAAAGAGGCCAATGTACCCAACGTCAACACCATTCCGGGCGATGACGTCTTCTATATCGATTGCCGGGTGCTGCCCAAATATAAGCTGGCCGATGTTGAAGCCATCCTGCGCAAGTGGGCCGACGAGATCCAGGCCGGCGAGAATGTGAAAATCAAGATCAGCCCGGTTCAGCGGGCCGAGGCCGCGCCGCCGACAGCATCGGACTCCCCAGTTGTGGAAGCCCTCAGGCGAGCTATCCGTCAGGTTTATAAGGTCGAGGCTCGCGTGATGGGTATAGGCGGAGGTACGGTGGCGGCGCTATTTCGACGCAAGGGGTACCAGGTGGCGGTCTGGAGCCGAATCCACGAAACGGCTCATCAGCCGAATGAATATACCGACATCCCATTCATCATCGGTGATGCCAAGGTTTTCGCCCACCTGTTTCTGGGGGCGTGAAAATTCCGGGAGCAACCGGCCCTTGAGATTAGTTTAAGCTCATTTGATGGATAGAATCTACGATCTGGCCATAATCGGGGCCGGGCCGGCCGGGATCAGCATGGCGGTCGAGGCCCGATACGCCGATATCCCCGCCGAGGGCATCATTATTTTCGAGAAGGGAAGCCAGCATTCCTGGGCTATCAGGGTGCATTACGCTCCCGATAAGCTCGTCACCGAAAATTACAAAGGTTACGACGTTGTCCCCGAAGGGGCGCTGGGAATCAAGACCCTCACCAAAGACGAATCCATAGCATACCTGGAACGGGCCGTGAGCGAATATGGGATTCAGATCAATTACAGCGAGGCGGCATCGTCGATAAAGAAGGTAGCTGGCGGCGCTTTTGAGATTCGCACCGAACGCGGGGTTTATATCGCCGGCAACTGCGCTATCGCGATAGGGATATTGGAGAAGCCGAACAAACCCGACTATCCCCTGCCGCGTTCGCTCAAGCCGCGGATTCATCACGATATCCAATCCCATATATTGAATGACAGCGACTTCCTGGTTGTCGGCGGCGGCGATACGGCATTTGAGCGCGCGGCCCAACTCTGCGGGGAGGGGAAAAATGTTACGCTATCTAACCGAGGATCAAACTTCCACCGCATGTGCGATGAAAATCGCCAGGCGCTTCAAGAGCTGGAGCGCGCCGGAAAGGTGATAGTTCAGCGCGACAGCAATATCGCCAAAGTCGAAAACGCCTCGGGCAAGCCAAGAGTGACATTTGCGGAAGATGAGTTCGGGACAAAGATATTCGATCACCTGATTTACTGCCTGGGAGGTTCCACGCCGGTCGAATTCTTGAAATCGGCCGGAATCGAGATCAACAAGGATATGCCTGTCATGGGCGATGGTTATGAGACTAACGTGCCGGGGCTTTTTTTGCTCGGCGATCTCTCGGCGGGTCTCAAGGGTGGCTCTGTCAACTGGGCATTCAACTCCTCGCACGCCGCCATCAGACGGATAACCGACAAGATCATCTCGCGGATAATCGAAACGGCCGAGCCGCGAGTCAATTCAGATCTTTCCAATCATCCCGAGTAGAATTAAACATATAGTAAAATCGGCGGCGGTGTGGATCATCACCGGCGCCGGAAGGCCGCGGGTATAGAAACGGACGCTTCCCAAGAGAAGGGCGTAGATGAAGGCCAGTCCTGCCCCTATCCAGCCACGCGGTATGCCGTAGAGGCGCGCCAGACCGAACAGGGCCGCGGAAAACAGATGTGAAAATGAGCAGCGGATATGGTTCCGGCGATTCATGTCGTCGCAACCGATCATTCTTCCAGCCATTAAGCGATCATATCTCCGACCTTCATTCAGGACAAGCCGAAAGCGAGACGCCAACATTTGATTTGCCCAAGCCACCCGGATTATATAATTAATATCTGACAATCTCTTGCGATTGGAGTCGACATGAAATTATGCGGAAAGTTTCAAGCGTATGCGGCCGCGGCTTGCGTAACATTTCTGCCTCTGTTGGCGTATGCTAACGATGGAGGCGCGTTTCCCAAAAAGGGGGATAGCGATATGCCGAATACAGAGCCCAAAACACCCACTATAGAGCTCAAGAGCAGTGCTTTCGCCGCCGGAGAGGCGATTCCCGCGAAGCACTCCTGTGATGGCAGTAATCTCTCACCACAATTATCATGGCACAATATACCCGACAGCGCCAAAGAGCTTGTCCTTATCTGCGATGATCCCGACGCCCCGGGCGGGACCTGGGTCCATTGGGTCCTCTATGACCTATCGGCGGATTCGGGAGGTCTGCCGGAGGATATCGCCAAGAAAGGAACGGTCGGCGGCCTCAAGCAGGGCAAAAACGATTTCGGCAAGATCGGGTATGGTGGGCCCTGTCCGCCTCGTGGGTCGGCGCACAGATACTTTTTCAGGCTTTACGCTATCGACAAACAACTCGACCTTCAGCCGGGCGCCACCAAGCCTGAGGTCATGAAGGCAATCGACGGGCACATACTCGCCCGCGGGGAATTGATCGGACTTTATAAGCGCCGCTGAGAGAACTGCCTGTTGGCATTGGCGCATTCATAACTAAAATCTGAAGCAGGGGGAAAGATGTCGCGGCAGGTCCCGTGCGAGCTTCTGGCGAAAAATATATTAGCTTTTCTCGAGGAGACGTTCGAGAAAGTGGAGTGGACATATCTCGACGGGGGCACGTCGCTTATGGAAACCATGGCCAAGATTTCAGCCGAGGAGGCCTGGCGCCCGATATCGGAGTCCGGAACGCCGATTGCCGCCCAGGTCGGCCATGCTCGTTTCTATCTCCAGGTGCTGAGAGATTACATGGACGGCAAATGGCACGAAGGTATTGACTGGAAAGGAAGCTGGTCGCGGGCCAGAGTTACCGAGGGCGAATGGGATTCTCTTCGGAAGCAGATTGCGGAGGAATATAGGAATATCGTCGCATGTATAAAGGGCATCGATGACTGGAACGATGATCGCCTGCTGGGCGGAGCGATGGCAATAATCGTGCATACCGCCTATCATCTCGGGGCCATCAGGCAGATCGTGCGTGTCGTCAGAAGATAAGAAATTTTATTTTATTGATTTATCTGTCCAACAAGCTATATTATCTATGGCGGGATGATTTTATCAATCGCCTGCCGGTTCTTCATTAACAAACGCCTTACGGGACAAGAGTGGCCTTACAGGAGGTAGTTACATGAAAGCAAAGCCATTAGCATCTTTGGTAATCATTCATTTTTTCATGGTGTTGTTGTTCGTGCCGGCGGCATGGCCGATCAACTATGAAATTTATCAGAGCTATGCCTTGCCCGAAGGGGCCCTGGGGATATTTGTTCAAGGTAATCTTGCATATATCGCCAACGATCAGTTCGGGATTCAAATAATCGACATAACCGATCCCTATGGACCGTTTACGGTGGGAAGTTATGATACACCCGGATTCACCAGGTCGGTCGTTGTCAGAGGCGGTTATGCGTATGTGGCCGACGGTGACTCGGGTATCGTAGTATTGGATGTTTCCTCGCCATCGACTCCGGCTTTTCTGGGACGTTATGTGCCGGCATCAGGTACTGCCCTGACTGTGGCTGTGCCTGATGGCAACTATGCCTATCTCTCCAATGGGTATTCCGGCATGCTTGTTATCAATATCTCTAATCCTTCCAGCCCGATATTGCAGGGGACATACTCATCTCCCGGCTACCTGATGGGAGTTGCGACATCCGGTAACTACGCCTTCGTGACTGCGAACTTCGTCGAGCCCGACTATGGCGAAATTCAGGCTGTCGACATATCCGACCCTTCGAATCCCACATGGGTGACGGCGCAAAATATCCCGGGCGGAGCTTATGGTATCCATATCAACGGTGATTACGCGTATGTGGCGGCGTTCGATTACGGGTTGAGGATTTTTGATGTTTCGATGCCGTCATCGCCGACTAACGCCGGATTCTACAACACGGCGGGATCGGCCAGGCATGTTTTCGTGGATTCCACCTTTGCTTTTGTGGCTGACGCCTTCGTCGGGGTAGCCGTTATGGATGTTTCTGATCCCTACGTTCCCATCATGGCCGATAGCGTAAACACCCCGGGTATGGCCGGCGATGTGGTGGCAGTCGGAGATTATGCCTATGTGGCCGATGACAATTCTCTCGTGATTTTAGGGCCATCGAATTCGTGTTTCTATATTCCCGGCGATATTAACGGCGATGGCAACGCCAACGGAATCGATGTTACTTATGGGGTGGCATTCCTGAAGGGTGGAACCGCCCCGCCAGTGGATTGCGCCGCCCCCGCAGGCCCTTGCACTCAAGCCGCGCCATTCTACGCTGCCGGCGACGTCAACAGCAGTTGCTCTTTCAACGGTATCGATATTACTTATTATGTCGCCTACTTGAAAAGCATGCAGCCGTCCCTGCTGTGGTGCCCCCAATGCCCGCCATCGGGAGTAGCCGTGCTGCCGGCCCCGGAAATTCAACCGGTTCAGGAGGAAGGCAAGTAAGCGGGTCATTAGTCCGGCACTTTGCTCAATGATATATAGTCGCGCACCGCGGTCACTTCAACAGTGCCATCCGGCCTGTCTTGGCTTGCTCGCCGAATGTCAGGCGGTAGAAGTAAATTCCAGACGGCCGATCGCCAGCATCCCATATCACTGAGTGCTTTCCGGCATCGAACCTGCTGTCAATAAGGGTTTGCACTATTTTTCCGACCGTATCGAATATTTCCAACCTGGTGTACCCGTCACTACTAAGCTGGAAACCGATTTCCGTGCCGGAATTGAAGGGATTCGGAAAGTTTTGATCCAACCTGAATTGATCGGGTGTTGGGGCTCCATTGTCAGTCGAGTTCTGCGAACTAATTAAGATGGTGCCGGTCATTAAAAGATGAAACTCGCAGTGATAAGGATAGGGACCGGGAGGTTGAAATGCTCGCATGTACGATTGTCCCCTTAATATGGTGCCCGAATCCCAGATCCCACTATCGCTGGTGGCGGAATGTGCGACCAGATCCTGGTTGGTCCAACGGACTGTATCGCCGGGCGCGACCGTAAGGCCTGCAGGGTTAAAGGCAAGACCGCTTATGGTAACATCGTGGATGGCAGCCATCAAAGTGGCCGGTAGCGATGCGATTGCCAACCCCCAAATGATGACTTTCGTTAATCTTGTCATACGCGCTCCTCGGTTTCGCGAGATCATCAGAAGGGCGAGATATTCGCCCGATCTGAATTATGCTGCAACGTCTATGGTTTACGGTTTATCCCAACTTCCGTGCCGGGGGAACTGTTCCCGCATCGCTTCTGGGCAAGATCGTGTCACCGTGCCCGGCTTTGCTTGACAAGGATACCAGCCGAATAATAGGGCTTACTGCGCTAATTTCGAGATGATTCATTTTGTGGGGATAGCCATCCGGTATCCCCATATTCTTTTCTGCTCTCCTCAAACAAAAATGCCGCCGGGTATTTCATCCGACGGCACCTTTAACGAGGGGTTATGCTTTTGGCGTGGTGGTTATTTCAGGAGTGTCATTCGTCCGGTCCTGGACTGACCATCGAAACCGACGCGGTAGAAAAATACACCCGACTGCAACTCTCCGGCATCCCATATCATCCGGTGTGAGCCGGCCGACATCTCACCGTCAACCAGAGTTACCAGACGCTGGCCCAGAAGGTTGAAGATCTCAACTGTCACGCGACCATCGCTCGGCAGTGAAAAGCCAATGGTGGTCGAGGCATTGAAGGGATTTGGGTAATTCTGTGCAATTTCGAATTCTCTGGGTGCAACCGGCAAATCGCCGACACCGGTCGGGCCGACCACCGTGATGGTGTCGCGCATGGTTGGATGCGGCGTGCAGTGATAAGGATATACCCCAGGCTCGGTGAATAAAAATGTGAAAGTTTGGTCGCGGGCCAGAAGGCCGGAATTGAATACGCCATTGTCGCTGGTGGCGGTGTGAGATATGTCGTCGCGGTTGCGCCACTCGATGGCGTCGCCGACATTTATCCGCAGGCGTCCCGGCACAAAGGCGAAATCCTCAATTTCCACCTCCCACGTGACTGCCATCGCGGATGGCATCGCCATGAGAATAACGAGGGATGAAAAAACTATCATAGAAGCAAGTTTCATCTTGTGGCTCCTTTGCCAAGAGTCGTTATATGTTACCCTGATCATTTCAAATTATCCCGCAGTGACTTTTATTTCCACCCGCGACTCCCCGAAATCTAATTTTTCCGATGTCGCCACTATTAACTATGATTCTCAATGTCAGGTTCCCGGGTCGGGGCCGCCCCCTCGCCGTCGGCGAGGGGGACGAAACCCGGCCGCGGTGGCGGGCGGATGCTTGTCGGTGGGCTGGCGCTGACTTGTCAGGCGGGCATCTCGACCAAGCCGGGTTTCGCGCCCGTACGGGCGACGGCCCCGACCCGATAGGCCTAATAGTAACAATTGGCAAATTCTCGACTGGTGGGTCGGCGGTATTCGACAAAATAGTCGAACCATGGAAATCAAGACGCCTGAAGAAATGGGCCGAGTTGCGCCCGAAAACCTTATCGGGTATGTTGTTAAATGAGCTT
>MEWP01000012.1:0-5058 GCA_001775395.1 candidate division Zixibacteria bacterium RBG_16_53_22
GAGCCGGAGGACCCCTGGGGGGTGGCAATCTACCATGTTTGGAAAATCCCCGTTGCAGGTGGTAAGGCAATCGATCTGACGCCCTATCTCGATTTTCAGACGCTTGATGCCACTATCTCGGATACCGCTGAGGAACACGACCTCATACGGCCCGCGTGGTCGCGTGATGGCAGGCGGATATTTTTTATCACCTCAAGCCATGGGTCAACGCAATATGTCAGCATACCATCGAGAGGTGGCGCCATAGAAATTATTATTGGGGGTAAGTCACATGTTATCGCAGCGGCTTTTGGGCCGATGAGAAGTATCGCAGTTATCTCAAAATCCGATCCCGTTACGCCCGCCGAGCTTTTCGTAGTCGGTGCTTCAGGCAAATTCAAGCCCCGTCAATTGACCCACCTTAATTCCGAACTGATCGGTTCGCTCAAACTGATTGCGCCCGAGGAAATCATTGTGAGTGGGCACGACAGCTATCCCATCCACACCTGGATCATGAAGCCGCCCGGTTTTTCGGCGAAACGGAAATATCCCTCGATATTTGAAATCCATGGCGGTCCGCGAGTGCAATATGGCCATACTTTCTTCCATGAGATGCAATACCTGGCCGCCAGGGGATATGTCGTATACTATAGCAATCCGCGCGGGGGCCAAGGTTATGGCCGCAAACACGCCGAGGTCACAGTCAATGCCTGGGGCACAATCGACTATGAGGATTGCATGTCGGTTGCCCGTCATATCGCCACGCAGAGCTATATCGATTCGAAGAAAATGGGAGTTACGGGCGGAAGCTATGGCGGCTACATGACCAACTGGATAGTTACCCACACCGACAGGTTCGCCGCCGCGGTCACGCAGCGTTCAGTGACCAATTTCATCTCGTTTTTCGGCTCATCAGATTTCGGATTCGCTCTCGACCGCGAGATCAAGGGCGCGCCCTGGACCGATCTGGACAGTTGGTGGGAGATGTCGCCGATCAAGCACGTGGCTAACATTCGGACCCCGCTGTTGATCAAGCATGGTGAGAACGATCTGCGATGTCCGATCGAGCAGGCCGAACAGCTCTATGTCGCGCTCAAGAAACTCGGCCGCACGGTGGATTTCGTCCGTTTCCCAGAGGAGCCACATGGCATGTCCCGCTGCGGCCGTCCAGACCGCCGCCTGGCACGATTGAATTGGATCGTGAAGTGGTTCGACAGATATTTGAAGGGAAAAACCAGATAAAAATATCGTTCGGAATAATCAGAGATGATTGGCAATTATTGTAGGGGCGTATAGCCATACGCCCCTACGTTATGAATTCAAAGTGGTACGATTGAATGCATTCTTGTCGGTTCCGGATTAGATTTCGATCAAGTATCAATTCCTCACGAACATCCATTTGATGCCACTGAAGACGGCGTAGAACGCCTGCGAGACGGGGCCGGGTTTGATTTCCCGGGTTGTCTTCACTGTGATGGTGCAGTATTCCACCAGGTGGGCCAGGCGTTCGATCTTCCCCTTGTACAACTCGATTTCCCTGTTCAGTCTCTCCAATTCCTTTTCGAGGGTCAAGACCTCATTGATGCTCTTGGCCATTTCGAGCAGCTCGAGGTATCGCTGACGAGTCTTTTCGGCGTTATTGAGACGCACCTGGAGATCCTTGAAGCTGTCGGTGACATCCTGGCCGGTAATCTTTTCGTTGGTTACCTCGCCCAGTTTTTCGATTTGCCGGATAGCATCCTTGAAACCGACCGCCGGAATCCTGATGCTGGTGGCGTCGTTGTCGGCGTTGAGCACATAGCCGCCGTATGCGAACGCCATGTCGAGCACACGCGAGTGAACGGTATCGGGCTCCAGTGACTGTATTTCGATGGTCGCGTCGGCCACCACCAGACGATCAGTCTGCGCCGGCTCATCGTACCTAGCCGATGATTCATGAATCTTGCTGAACGACGGGAACTCGGTTAACGGTGCCGGCTTGGCTCCGCAGCCACAGGCGCCAATTGATAGAATCAAAACCGATAAAATCAGTATCGTTATTTTCATGATAAGTCTCCTCTCGATTTTAGCAAAAACACACCCTCACAACCGCGCGCTATTGGAATATTTCGATAGCCCGCGTTACTCCAAAAAACTATAAAGCGATTTTATTTTCCTATAATTCCCCCCTGGTAAAGTTTTTCGCGTGAATGCAACCGTAAACATATACACCCGAGACGATGACCGGTTCCAGAATATGTGGATAGAGGTATTTCGTCAAATGGGGTATTGCGACTCGGCCATGCTTTAAATCGGAGCTATCGGGAAACCGCCACAAAGACTCTTGGAGTTAATGAATCAGACTCGATAGGAGGATTCATGCAAAAGATATTATTCGGAATCGCGGCAGTCTGCGCGATTCTTGCAACAAGCGCGTTGGCCCAGGAAAAGCTTGCAGTCGGTGACAATGTGCCGGATTTCAAGCTTCCGTATGCCACCAAGGACACCATCGTATTTGAAGGGATGAGCTCACGCGATTTGGCCGGCAAGACCTACGTGTTGGCCTTCTACCCAGCCGACTGGTCGGGAGGATGCACCCGGGAGGTTTGCACGTTCCGCGACGCACTGGCCGATTTTGACGAGCTCAATGTCACGGTTCTCGGCGTTTCAGTCGACAGCCCTTTCAGCCATCGCAAATGGGCCCGGGAAGAGAATCTTAATTTCAAGCTCCTCTCCGACCAGACGCACAAATTCGGGAAAGCCATGGGGGTCTATAACGAAGAGAGAGGTGTCTTTAGCCGCTCGACATTCGTGATCGGCCCCGATGGCAAGGTCAAATATGTCGATTACGATTACTCCGTGAGGGATAATCAGGATTTCGAGGCACTCAAGGCGACTCTGGCGGTCGAATAATCCAGCGGAAAATATCGTAATATTCCACGGCGGGGATTGCACCCGCCGTTTTCAATTCGAGAAGAGGACCGATTCCCGCTCGAACAAACGATGAGCCACGAATATGGCAATCGCCGCATAGACTGCCGTGGAGGCAAAGATGATGGCAATGTGCAACGGACTGAAATTGCCCAAGATTGCCTCCTTAAGGCATAGAGAAATATTGACGAAGGGAATCACCGATAGAATGAGATTTAGTTCTATCCCCGGGATAATTGAGACCATCGACGGCAGTATGACCACCATCATGAATGGCGAGGTATATGATTGAGCCTCCTTGTAAGTCTTGGCTGCCAGCGAAATCGACATCAGGATCGCCGAGAACAGGCTGGCAGTGGGAATCATCATTAGGACAATCACCGCTACCGCGGCGGGCGTGATCTTCAGCGCAATATCGTCGCTCAGTGCCCCGCCCGAGGACACGGAATAGGCCACAGTTGCGGTCATGCTGACAATAGCCAGCATCGTGGCGATCACCGAGGTCGTGAATATGGTCAGGAACTTGCCGGTCGCCAGTTGCCATCGTGGGATCGGGCTGACCAAAATAGTCTCCATGGTACCGCGTTCTTTTTCCCCGGCGGTCAGATCCATGGCGGTATACATAGCACCGGTCAGGCTCAGGATCAGGATGATATAAGGTAGAAACATCGAGACCATGAATGATCCCATCTTCTCTTTGGAGGCGACATTCCGTATTTCTACCTGGAATGGTTCGGCGAGATTAGTCTGCAGGCCCCTAACCGCAAGACGCGATTCGATGATCCCCTTGCGGTAATCGGTCACGACGTTCCGGAGTTTCTGCATGGCGAATTCCGACTTGTTCTCTGTCTCGTCGAACAGGATCGGCACCGAAATCGTATCAAACACGTCTAATCTGGCCTGCAGATCCGAGGGGAACACGATGGCCGCATCGATCTCCTCGTCAAGTATTGCGGACTCGACCGAGTCGGTATTGACGATCTGCAGTTTGCCCGAGGACTCGATTGCCTCCTCCAGCCCGGGCGCGGCCGCGCCGTTCACGATCGCCACCTTCTGAAGCTCGCCCTTGGTTTTAGTCATCATGCTCATCATCAGCGTCGGTAATCCAACTGTGATCAGGGGGAAAATAAGAATCGGGATGACAATCATGGAAATAACTGTCCGCCTGTCGCGGATTATATCCAGAATCTCTTTTCTGTACACCAGCTTAATGTTGCGCAACATCATGGCCCACCAGTTCTACAAACGCGTCGTCCATATCGGCGGCGGCGGTTCGTTCCTTGAGTTCCGCCGGAGTTCCAATCGCGATCAAATTGCCCCGGTGAATTACCCCGATTCGGTCGCAGAGCTTCTCAGCCTCGTGCATGACATGCGTGGAGAAGATGATGGCTTTGCCCCGGCCCTTCTCGGAGTTGATGAACTGCACTACGGTCCTGCTGGCGATGACATCCAACCCGATGGTCGGCTCATCCAGGATTAGGACCTCGGGGTCAGGTATCATGGTCCGGGCCACCGACACCTTCTGCTTATTACCGGTGGAAAGCTTGTCGCAACGGGTCTCGGCGAATTCGCTCAGGTCCAATATCTCCATCAGCCGCCCAGCCCGCACTGAGGCCTCCTTTGAGTCAAGGCCGTGCAGTTTACCGAAATACTCGATCATCTCGCGCGCCTTGAGCCGTCCATAAAGCCCGGTGCTGCCGGTCAGAAATCCCAATCTGGCTTTGGCCTTCTCGGGCTCGCCAACAACATCGATGCCGCACAGGAAAGCCTGGCCCGAATTTGGTTTCATGAGCGCAGCCAATATGCGAAGCGTGGTGGTTTTGCCGGCGCCGTTCAAACCCAAGAGCCCGAATATTTCACCCGCCATCACTTTGAAACTGACGTTGTTTACAGCAATGACCTGGCCGCGCTTCTTGTCCCCGAAGACTTTCGTAATATTCCTGGTCTCAATCATGGCGGGAAAATAGCCGTGTCGCGCAGCATGGTCAATTGGAAAATCAGCGCCGCCCGCCCCGTGGGCCCGCCGCCCTCGCCGAAGGCGAGGGAAGAAACCCCGGGCTCGTTGCCATATATTTTGCTCGTCATGGATCCGAGCAAGTAATCGATTTGGGGCTTGAATATGCACCGGGGTTTCTATGCGCCCAAATGGGCGCGGCGGGCCCACGGGGC
>MEWP01000012.1:5068-25849 GCA_001775395.1 candidate division Zixibacteria bacterium RBG_16_53_22
TGCTTTTTCATGCGATAGATCAGCACATGCCTGGGAATTCCCAGGCGGGAGGCGGCCCGGCTCTGGTTCCAGCCGGAGGCCTTGAGGGCATCCGTAATAATCTTAATTTCCGCATCGATGAGCGCGGAGTGATTGGTTTTGCCATTGGGCACGTTGTTGATACCCAATATTTCCGACGGCAGATCCGCCAATTTGACATGGCCATCTTTCGCCAAAATTGAGACTCGCCTGATTATATTCTCCAATTCCCTGACATTGCCGGGCCAACTGTAGTTTTCAAGGGCTTCTTGAACTTTGTTATCGAGGGTGACCGGCGATTCGGATGAGAACTGCCGCAGAAAATGGCTTGTCAGAAGCGGGATATCCTCGGGTCTTTCTCTCAGGGGCGGTATCTGAATCGGAACCACATTCAATCGGAAATAGAGGTCCTCCCTGAATCGCCCGTCCCGGACCCGCGATACCAGATCCTGATTGGTGGCCGCTATTATTCTGATATCGACCCCAATACCATTATTGGATCCGACCGGTTCGACCTCACGTTCCTGAATCACGCGAAGCAGTTTGGCCTGAAGCTCGCGTGAAAGATCGCCAATCTCATCCAGGAAGATGGTGCCGCCATCGGCCGCCACGAATTTACCAATTTTGTCTCTGACCGCCCCGGTGAACGCGCCCGAGACATAGCCGAAGAGTTCACTTTCCAGCAGGTCACGTGGGATCGCCGCGCAATTGACAGTTACCATCGGAGATTTGGCGCGGTCGCTGGCCTGATGGATGGCCCGGGCCACTAATTCCTTACCCGTGCCAGATTCGCCGAGAACCAAAACGGTAGCATCCGTAGCGGCAACTTTCTTGATAGAAGCGAATATCTCCTGCATGGCGGCGGAGGTCCCGATCATATTGGAAAATGCCCGGTTGCTGTCCAGTTGAGATCGAAGCCTGAGGTTCTCTTCCTTCAAGCGTCGAAATTCCAGGGCCCTTTCGACAACCAGGATAAACTCGTCGCGGTCAAATGGCTTGGTGATATAATCGAATGCGCCGGCCTTCATAGCCTCGACCGCCTTCTCGATCGTGCCAAAGGCGGTGATGAACAGCACCGGCAACTCGGGCTTGAGCTCGCGGGTTTGTTTCAAAAGCGCCAGGCCATCCATGCCGGGAAGTTTCATGTCACTTACCAAAAGCGCGAAATCGCGGTTTTTGAGGATCTCAAGTCCTCGCTCGGCCGAATCGACCGCTGTGACACCATACCCCTTTTGGGTGAGATTGTATTCGACTATTCGTCTCTGCGACTCATCGTCCTCGACCACGAGGATGTCAAATCTATTCACTAACGCTCCCCCTTCATGACCGGAAAATCTATCAGGAAGGTTGTCCCCTTTCTCTCGAGGCTTTTGACTGCGATCCGGCCGCCGTGCTCATTTACAATCGTCTTGGCAGTGGCCAGCCCCAGGCCGGTGCCGTGGGTTTTGGTCGAATAAAAGGGATCGAATATCTTCTTGAGGTTTTCGGCAGGGATGCCTGTGCCGGTATCGGAGACGCTCACCCTCAACCATCCGGAATTATCGCTGGCGGGCTCGCACGCGATCACGATTTCGCCGCCGTCAGGCATGGCTTGCAGGGAATTCAAGATTATATTCAGGAATAATTGATGGAGCCGATGGGGATCGCCATTAATGATCGGCTTTTCAGTGGACTGAAGAACCATCTTGACACCATTCTGTTCACATTGATATTTCATTTGACGGAACGCTGCGGCGAAAACCTCACAGAGATTGACCTCAACCATTGTGGGCAGAGACGGCCTGGCAAAAGATAGATAATCCTGCACAACGCCATCGAGACGGTTCACCTCTTTTTCAATAATCGATGCAAATTCGGTTTTATCTTTTTCGGGGGTATGACCATCTTTCAGAATCTGAACTGCTCCCTTGATCGAACCCAGTGGATTTTTAATTTCATGGGCGATCGAGGTCACCATCTGACCCACCAGAGAAAGCCTCTCGGCTTGGGCCAGTCGGCGTTCGGCCTCCTCCCTTTTCCGTCGTGATGAACGCTCATTATCAAGGAGGATTCCCGAGAAGCCGCCAATCGCGAAGTAGAAGGCGATCTCGGTAAACTCGCCGAATAGCTCGTGGGGTTGGCTGGCCGGCATGATCTTGATATATATCAGCGAGAAAAACGTTATGATCATCGCCGTCGTCAATCCGCCCCGTAATCCAAACCAGAATGCGGCCAAGACGATTGGGATATAGCACAACCGCCCATGTATGGCATGCATCAAATGTGAATGCCCTAAAAGGCCGGCAAAAATAATATCATAATAGTGAATTGAAAGCGTGGCGCACGTTACGGCGGCCACGATGATAAATTGGGTTCTTTGTTTCATCCATTAATTATACGCCGATCTGAAGAATAATCAACAATATTGTATAATATCCTACAGTTTTATTACGGGTGGTTACCCGTACCGATTACGTAATACGCTAACTGGCATTACCTTACAACGGAGAGAATGTATTGGCATGAAATTCGCGCTATCATAAGACGATTAGATCGTATTTTCCTGAAAGGAGCCAAAGAGGATAATGCCAAATACTCACCCTGTCCTGGCGCATTTTACCATAGCGCTATTCGTGGCCGCCGTGGTATTCGACCTGATCGGGTATTTCACCAAAAATGAATCTTTGAAAACTGCCGGCCGCTGGAATCTACTGCTCGCATCGATCTCGGCTATTTCCTCAGTAATTACAGGGCTTTCGGCGGCACGCGTTCTCCCGCACAACAAGGAAGTTCATCGCATTATGGAAACCCATGAGCTCATCGGATTGATTGTCCTGGGGATATTGATCCTGCTTGTTATCTGGAGAATTTTCGTGCGCGGTTCGTTCCCAGCCAAATTCGGATGGTTATTTCTCACCATCGGAGTGATTGGAATCAGTCTGGTTCTTACTGGCGGCTACCTGGGCGGAGAGTTGGTTTATCGTCATGGCCTCGGCGTTGCGCCTATGATGGAATCTTTTATGAGCGAACATAGCCGTTCCGCTCATGAACGTGATTCTGTGAATCAAATAACGGGGGAGCGCGACGAGGTTCATTTTATCTGCCCTGTGCACCCCGAGGTCGTTTCCGATAAGCCCGGCTTATGCCCCAAATGCGGCGCCGCTCTTATAAGAACGGAAAACGACTCTCTGGGGGAGGCGGATGAGGAATCTCCTGCTGAATCCACGGAAGCCGAGTCTCATATTCATATCCATAAAGATGGCGAAGCTCACTCTCACTAATTCGAATTGAAACGGATATTTAGACATGCGACCTATTGGAAAACTCCGGCTCTCTGTACTCATATTATTGGGCCCGACCTTATGGTACGGTGATAAACTGCTGGCGCTGGAAGATAATTCATTCAACGGTTCGGATACCCTGCGCTTAGGGGATGTTATCACCTCGGTATTGCAGCATAACGATCGCGCCGCCGCCGCCCGCTTCATGGAAAAAGCCGCCGCCGCTGAGATTGGTCCTGCCGGCGCATGGGATGATCCCATGCTGATGCTTGGTGTCCAAAACCTGCCGACTTCATTCAAATTCGACGAAGACCCGATGACGATGAAAATGGTGGGTCTCAGCCAGCGCATCCCATACGCAGGCCAGAAGGGGTTGCAGGGTAAAGCATCCCGCGCCAGCGCCGAGGCTGCCCGCGAGGAGGCCAAGGGCACCGTTTTGGAACTGGTGACAGCGGCCAAGCTGACCTATTTCAATCTCTATTACCAAAGGCAAAGCCTCGAATTCGTTTTTGCCCAGCGGGAAATCCAGAAGGAAATCCTGGCCTCGGTCACGGCCCGACTGCGCACCGACCAGGCCAGCCAGGCCGATGTCGCTGCTGCGCAGGCCGACCTCTGGCGTCTCCAGGCAGACATATTGTCCTCAGAGCAGGATGTCGCGGCGGCCGGAAATGAACTCTTGGCTCTCATGGGCCTCGAGCAGGGCACGCAATTGCCCCCGCTGGACGATCCTGACTTCGCATCGCTAAGTCAGCCCTCCGAGACATGGCTGGCCAATGCCGAGGCTTATCCCGCTCTGAAAAAGCTGAAATTCCAGGGCGATAACTACCGCTATGCGGCCTCGGCTGCCCGGCGCATGCGTTGGCCGATGATGGAATTTGAGGGCAGCTATGGTTTCCGCGAGGATATCCCGCTCGATCCCGAATCGATGGCTCCCGCTATGAAGGCCGACAACATGGTCAGCTTCCAGGTCAATCTCTCTCTTCCGATCTTCTCGGGCCGGCAACAGGGGAATATGGCCCGCTCAATGGAAGCCATGCGGTTGAGTGCTGAATCCGAATATGACCAGATGTTACGCGAAGTCAAATCCGATCTGGCAACTTTGTACTCTCGCGCCCAGCGCCTTGCCCAAAGCCTTACGTTATACCGAGACAGAATCGTTCCCGCCGACCAGGACGCATACCGGAGCGCTTTCGCGAGCTTTGCGACAAATCGGATTCCATTCTCGAGCCTGCAGATGTACGCGCTCAACATTTACCGCGACAAGCTGATGGCAAATCAAATCGCATATGAGCTGGCGCGCACGCTGGCCGAAGCGGAAAAATATTTAATCAACCCCGATATATTGAGTGCGCAATGATCGACATCGAATCTTGGGTGGCAGACGTTATCGTCTGCCCCTTGGCAGGAAAAGAAAAGGAGTAGACTTATGACAAACAATGATGAAAAATATTACGACCCCTCGGAGCATGAGCCAATGCCAGAGGGCGAGGAGAAACCACCACCCCTGACTCGTACTATGGCTGCTGTCAGGTGGACTATTCTCGCCGGCATGACGATTTTCGCGCTGGTTATGATTGTCAACGCACTGGGCCTGGCTCCGTGGGACGCTCATGCCAGTGACAATGTCCAATACCATTGCCCGATGCACCCTACTTATATTGCCAGCCAGCCCGGTGACTGCCCGATATGCGGCATGAGCCTGGTGCCGATCAACTCCGAGGGCAAAGAGGTCGCCGGTTCCGAATCCGGTCCGCAGGACCCTGTGGACAGGAAGCCTGACAAAATCCCCGAAGCGGAGAAATCAGATATCTCAAAAAAGGGGGAGAAATTATCGACTGAGCAATACGTCTGCCCCATGCACCCGGAGGTGAAGTCCGATAAGCCCGGCGACTGCCCCAAGTGCGGCATGGACTTGGTTAAGGCCGCCAAGGCCGAAAAGGTTTCCGCGGAGACCACCTACGTTTGCCCCATGCACCCGGAGGTAACATCAGACAAGCCAGGCGAATGCCCGAAATGCGGTATGGACCTAACTGTTGCCTCGGGGACTAGAGAGGCGTCCAGCGATTCCGCGACGGCGGTCTACACCTGCCCGATGCATCCTGATGTAATATCCGATAAGCCCGGCGAATGCCCCAAGTGCGGCATGGACCTGGTTCCGGCCTCGAAAACGGATAACGAGCAGGAGATCGATACCGTGAAGTCCAAGCCGGCCGGCACAAGTGCCAAGTATTACTGCCCTATGCATCCGGAGGTGACCTCGGACGAGCCAGGCCGCTGCCCCAAGTGCAAGATGTTCCTGGAGCCGGTCAAGCAGGAATCGGACGGCAAACCAGACCCAACTCCGCCCGCAGGTCACGAGGGCCACAGCGGCATGCAGATGGAGAACAACGAACAGGCGCTTGCCCGACATCCTTCTGGCGGGTCAGTCCCGGGACTGGTGCCTGTCACCATCGAGCCCAATCGTCTGCAACTCATCGGAGTCAAGACGGCGTCGGTCGAGAGGCGCCGACTCGACAGCCAGACCAGTATTGTCGGCTATGTCACCCCCGACGAGAACAAGATGAAAAATATCAACGCCAGAGTTAGCGGCTGGGTAGTTGACCTGTTCGTCAACGAAACCGGCCAATATGTCGAGGCCGGCCAGCCTCTCATGTCGCTCTACAGCCAGGACCTATACCAGGCCGAGCAGGATTTTCTATCCGCCCGCGACGCGCTGAAAGACGGCTCGACCGATCAAGCCTTGACCTCCATGCGCCAGCAGATTTATGATGCCGCCCGCGTGAGGTTGAAGTTGCTGGGCTTATCCAACGATCAAATCGACGAGCTCGCGAAATCGGATTTTGCCAGCTCCCAAATGATGATAAAAAGTCCGGTCTCGGGTTATGTGTTAACCAAGAATATATTGCCCGGCCAGTATTTCACGCCCGACCAGAACCTCTTCACGGTCGCCGACCTGAGTGACATTTGGGTTATCGGCGATGTCTACGAACAGGATATTTCATCGGTCACGGCGGGCATGCCGGTGACCATGACTCTGACCGCTTTCCCCGGCGAAAGATTCAGTGGCAAAGTTGATTTCATATATCCATCGGTCTCGTCGCAGACTCGCGCCATGAAAGTCCGAGCCCAATTTCCTAACAAAGGAATGAAGATTCGCCCCGGCATGTACGCCGAGATCGAGATTGAGCGCGGCGCTGACAATGTCCTCGCAATTCCGCAGGATGCGGTTATGGACAACGGCGATATCCAGTATGCCTTCATTGTCCACGACCGCGCCCATTTCGTGCCCACACGTCTCGAGCTCGGCCACGAGACAGGCGATTGGGTCGAGGTCTTAAGCGGGGTCAAGGGCGGCGACGTTGTGGTCACGAGCGCCAATTTCCTAATCGATTCCGAAAGCCGTCTCAAAGCCGCTATCGCCGGCATGACGGGGACCAGTCAACAATCCGCGGAACCCGGGACGGGGACCCATGCGCATTAAGATTTGGCATTGGGTGTCACAGCTTGCTGTGACCCGCATAATCCAAAGACATCGGGTGGCATGCCCGTCAAGGGCCGGGTCCGGCCGCTGCCGGACTTCTTCGTCCGTTTTTTCAAGGCGAAAAAGCATGCTTTCCTCGGCCTGCGGCCTCGGGAAGCATGCCACCCGGAACAATCGTGGCGTCAGGTCCTCAGACTTATTCACCCCCTCATACAAATTAGGATAAAATATAATGATTCGCGCCATAATAGATTTCTGCGCCAGAAATGTCGTAATCGTGATAATTGGGGCGATATTTGCCGCCGCCGGGGCATACTATGCCATCTCCAACATCAATCTCGATGCAATCCCCGACCTCTCCGATACGCAGGTCATCATCTGGACCGAATGGATGGGCCGCTCGCCCGACCTGGTCGAGGACCAGGTAACCTACCCGATTGTAACCTCGCTTCTGGCGGCTCCGAAAGTTACGGGTGTGCGTGGATATTCGATGTTCGGTATGTCTTTTGTCTATGTCATTTTCCAGGATGGCACCGATATGTACTGGGCCCGCAGCCGCGTGCTGGAATATATGAGCCAGTTTCGAGAGAGGCTTCCCCAGGGAGTCTCTCCCATAATTGGCCCCGATGCCACCTCAATCGGATGGGTATTCCAGTATGCCTTGATTGACACCACCGGCAGTCAAGACCTTGCCGACATGCGAACATTCCAGGATTTTACGCTTCGGTATGCGCTATCCTCAGTTCCTGGTGTCGCCGAGGTAGCCAGTATTGGAGGATACCAGAAGCAATATCAGATCGAGGTCGATCCCAATAAGTTGGCCGCCTACAATCTATCTATCACCGATATCACCCGCGCCGTGCGGGCCAGCAACAACGACGTCGGCGGGCGGGTTATCGAGATGACCGGACGCGAATATTATGTTCGCGGGCGCGGCTATATCGATGATCTCGACGCCATACGCAAGATCAGCCTTGGGGCCGACAACAACGGCACTCCGATTCTGGTTGCCAACGTGGCCAAAGTGAGTTTCGGCCCCGATATCAGGCGCGGCGTGGGCGAACTCGACGGAATCGGCGAGGCGGTCGGCGGGATCGTGATCATGCGTCACGGCGAAAACGCCCTCGATGTTATCGGGCGCGTGAAAAAGAAGATCGAGGAGATCAAGCCGTCCTTTCCCAATGGAATTGAGCTCAAGATAGTCTATGACCGCAGCGGCCTCATAAATCGCGCCATCGAAACTCTGAAGCATAGCCTGATCGAGGAGGGGATCGTGGTGGCGCTCGTTATCATCATTTTCCTGCTTCATTTCCGCAGTTCGCTGGTGCCGATTATCGCGCTGCCAATGGCGGTCGGGCTGTCATTCATTCCGATGTATTTTCTTGGCATAAACTCCAATATCATGAGCCTGGGCGGCATCGCAATCGCGATCGGGGCTATGGTCGATGCCAGTATAGTGCTGGTGGAAAACGCCCACAAGCGATTGGAGCGCGCGCCCGGTGATGTCAGCCGCAAAGAGGTTATCATTGCCGCCGCCAAGGAGGTGGGGCCGTCGATTTTTTACGCTCTTTTAATTATCACGGTTGCCTTCCTGCCGATTTTCGCGCTCACCGGCCAGGGCGGACGGCTCTTCAAGCCGCTGGCATATACCAAGACGTTTGCCATGTTTTTTGCGGCTATCATGGCAGTGACTCTGGCCCCGGCGCTGATGGTGCTCTTAATCAGGGGCAAGATCAAGCACGAATCGGAACATCCGGTTTCGAAGATTCTAATCAAGCTCTACAAGCCGTTCGTCTTCGTGGCGCTGCGGAATCCCAAGACCACGGTGGCTATCGGTCTGATGGCGATTATCGCCGCCATTCCGATGGTCCCGCGAATCGGCTCGGAATTTATGCCGCCCTTAAACGAGGGGGATGTGCTCTACATGCCGACCACCTTCCCCAACATCTCGGTCGAGCAGGCCAAGCAGTATATGCAGTTTCAGGATCGCGTAATAAAGAGTTTCCCCGAGGTCATTTCAGTCTATGGCAAGGCCGGCCGCGCCGAGACGCCAACCGACCCGGCGCCGCTCTCGATGCTCGAGACGGTGGTCCAATTGAGGCCGCGCGACCAGTGGCGCAAAATAGAACATGAGAGATGGTACTCCTCGTGGATGCCGGGCTTTCTGAAACCGGTCTTCCGTCCGCTCTGGCCGGAGGAGCGGACGATCAGTTGGGAGGAGCTCATTGCCGAATTCGATAAGGCGATGCAGTTCCCCGGCTGGACCAACGCTTGGACGATGCCGATCAAGACGCGAATCGACATGCTTTCCACCGGTATCCGCACGCCGATTGGGGTCAAGATTTTCGGCGATGACTTAGGCCAGATCGAGCGAATCGGCACCCAGCTCGAGCGTTCGCTATCGAAAATCCCGAGCACGCGGTCGGTCTACTCCGAGCGCAACACCGGCGGGTATTTTATTGACATCATTCCCAACCGTGAGGCAATCGCGCGGTATGGACTTACCATGCGCGATGTCCAGGACGTTATCGAGGCCGCCATCGGCGGCATGCCGATAGAGGTCACGATCGAGGGGCGCAGCCGCTTTTCGATCAATGTGCGATATCCGCGGAATCTGCGTGAGAACCTGGAGGATTTGAAGAACGTGCTGGTACCGACAAGAATCGGTATCGGCAACAACAGCGGCGGCTCAAGTGGTATGCCGATGGGAAGCGTTCCAATGGAGAGAGTATCCCCGATGCTGGCCTCCACCGACATTGCAGGAATCTATGACCCCTGGGCCGGTGACGGTATGGAGTTGGCGCAGACGGTTTCGACAAGCTCACCGTCATCGATGGATAATATGGGTGGGGGAAACGAAAGCGGGGTAGGCGGCATGCCGCGTTCGGGCGGGCAATCGATGGGCGCAGCGCCGATGCAGAAGCAAATGCCGTCACAAGGTAACATGGGCGGTTCCCAGTCGCAAGCGACGACTATTATCCCCGAGGGGGGCGCGAATGTGCCGCTGGGGCAGATCGCGGATATCAAAGTGGTCACCGGGCCACCGATGATCAAGGATGAGGCCGGCATGCTGGTCGGTTATGTTTTTGTCGACATGGACCAGGCGAAGCGCGACATAGGTGGTTATGTCAACGAGGCCAAGAAGGTCGTTGCCCAGGAGATCACAATTCCGCCCGGTTACTATCTCAAGTGGACTGGCCAATATGAGTTGTTGGAGCAGATGACCAAGCGGATGCGGGTAGTCGTTCCGATCACGCTGATCCTGGTTATCATCCTACTGTATCTGAATTTTCGTAATATCACCGAGACACTTATCGTGCTCATCTCGGTGCCGTTCGCGCTGGTGGGAAGTATCTGGCTGATGTATTTCCTCGGCTACAACTTCTCGACCGCCACCTGGGTAGGCATCATTGCGCTTGTAGGGTTGGCAACTGAAACGGGAATCATGATGGTCTTATACCTGGACCACGCCTATGAACGTCGCAAGAAGGCCGGCAAGATGCGCGATTTGAACGACGTCATCTGGGCCCACATGGAGGGCACAGTCCAGCGCCTGCGGCCCAAGCTGATGACTGTCGGCACGACGATGATCGGCCTGGTGCCGATCTTGTGGGCCACCGGCACCGGCGCGGATGTCATGAAGCGGATCGCGGCGCCGATGGTCGGCGGCCTGATAAGCTCGACATTCCTGACGCTGGAAATTTTGCCGGTAGTCTACACCTACTGGCGCAACTGGCAGATCAAGCGGGATCGGAGGAAGGGATTGATTACGCCTTAATAAAACCTTGTCATCGCGAGCGACCGAAGGGGGCGTGGCGATCTCATGGCATAATATCGGCGCCGGAAGAATGCCATGAGATTGCCGCGGCCCTCGTCCAAACGGACTCGGGCCTCGCAATGACATGCCCTCCATAGCCGTGGACAACGGCTCCCCGGATAATATCAATACCATTCCGGCTCAGCATTTACTACAACGTCGGACTCGGGAAGCATGCCACCCAGTATCTATCATGAGATATTCTAAATCGGCAGCATCAGGAATATCACCACATCCCATATAGAGTGCGAGATGATGCCGGGCCAGAGCGAGCCGAAACGCTTATAGATCCAGCCCCAGAAGAGGCCGGCAATCAGCGCCGCCACGAAAAGGATGAAGTTGCCGGCCCAGAGATGCACGGCGGCATAGATGATCCCCGCAGTCAGCCAACCGGCATTGGCCCCGAAATTCTGCGCCAGGACCCGCTGCACCATGCCGCGCCAGAAAATCTCCTCGGCCGGGCCGATCCAGAAGAACAGGAGCAGGCCGGTGGCAAGGGGATTGAGCTGGGCGCGGTTGCCGTAGATGGAGTCGATTTGGCCAGAGGCAAACGGCAGAATGCGGGTGGAGATGAAGTCACCCAGGAAGAAAACGACATATAACAGCGCGGCAGATGCGATACCCCAGCCGAGATAACTGACTCGGAATTTAAAAAGGCGTTGGCGATGCTCTTTGGCCCAGGAGATCGACCAAACGGCAAGTATCCCGGCGGCGGCCGCCATCCCCCACCAGAAATGTATCGCCTCAAGGCCGAAAAGGACGAACCAGGCGGATGCGGCAAAAAGCAGGCCGATGATTAAAGCTGGCAAGATGTTTCCTTTGGTATCTATCAGGCGTTTCGGGAATCACAGTTCCCGAAATACCAGTAACTGCCTATTTGATATGCAATAATGTGTCAGGTCTGAAGACCTGACACCACCCTGTAAAGAATGCGGGGTCATTGCGAGGAGCCCCGCATCCGCCTTCGGCGAAGCAGGGGCGACATGGCAATCTCATATTTTCGCGTCAGGGACGGTAATATGCCATGAGATCGCCACGCCCAAATGGGCTCGCGATGACTCGAAGATTGATGCATCACGCCGTAAATTTGCTGATCACCAATGATACTGCCAGCAATAGCCCGAATAAGAAGTGGAACTGCGCGGTTTGTATGTCGACCATGGCGAGCGCGGGATTGGCGCTATCGGTATCCGGCCTGATGATCCTGACAAGTTTCAGGGCAATCGGGACAGTCAGGAAAACCAGGAGCGCCCAGGGCGAGAGAATCTTATAAGCCACCATGATGATCACCGATAAATATGCCCCCGCCAGCAAAAGGTAATATTCGACCGCGGCCACTTTTCGCCCGCCGGAACTGGAAGCGGTCGCTATTCCAGCGCGGGAATCATCCTCGATATCGCGGAAATCGTTGGCATGGAGAATGGCGGCCACCAGAAATCCGATCGGCAGGCTGATCCAGATGACATGCCAACTGAAAGGCAGGCCTTGCGCCAAGTAGGCTCCCAGCACCATGAGGGGACCCATGAGGGTAAATACCCACGGCACGCCAAGCGCTCGGTATTTGATGCCGATCGGGTCGGCGGTGTAGAAGATGCCGCCCAGAAATCCGGCGATACCCAATATCAGAATCGACGTGCCGCGCAGATAGACCAGGTAGAGACCGAGAGCGATACCGACCACCCAGAGGACGGTACTTCCGGCGAGGACGCGGCCCGGTGTCATAAGGCCATATGGCAGCACTTTGGAAGAACCATATGTCTCACGGGTATCGATACCCTTGACGAAATCGAAGTAATCGGAAATCAGGTTGGTGGCGGCGTGATAGATGAGCCCGGACAGCAGTACCAGGAAAAAGATTCCCCAGTCGAATCCCTGTGGCATTGATCTCCATGCCAGGAATGAGCCAACCAATATCGGGACGGTCGAGGCCGTGAAAGAGAATGGCCTTATCGCCTGAAACCAGAGTGATAGTCTTGACCTTTGTTGCATAAATTAAACCTCCTGGCTTGCGCCCAACTCTTTATTGAAAATCTCGAAACTATCGCTGTCGAAGAGGACAAACTCGATCCGTGTGACCGATTTTGAATCGCGCAGAAAATCTCTGGCGACTCCCATCATGATCTGCGCAGCCTGGTTGACCGGGAAACCGCCAACTCCAGTGCCGAGAGCAGGAAAGGCGATCGATTCAATTCCAAGTTCCTCCGCTCGCCGGAGGGCATTGAGCGTGGCGGCCCTAATCTTGCCCTTGTCGGTCAGCAAGTCCTGTCCCATGGCGGTAGCGTGGATGACATATTTCTGGGGCAATTTTCCGGGGCCGGTGACAATCGCCTCGCCGACCGGGATCGGGCCTTTGGCAACGGCCTCACGCTCAATCTGCTCGCCGCCCTTGCGCTTGATGGCGCCTGCCACGCCGGACCCCATCCAGAGTTGGTTATTGGCGGCATTGACTATGGCCTCGGCGGACGATTCGGTGATATCGCCCTTGACACACGTGATCATTTTGTCGCCGCTGACCCGCGGAGCGCCCATGTCTCGAAAACCTCATTAAAATGAAAACTGTAATCAAAACCGATTATGTTTGGGCAGGAAGATAGCTGGAGCCCTTTTTGCGCGCAAGCGATTTTATGGGGATCAACACCAGAATGCCAATGGCCGCTCCGTAGGCCGCGCCGCCCAGGATATCGGATGGATAATGTACGCCGAGGTAGACGCGACTGACGGCAATCAGAATGGCCAAAGGATAGAGAAAATACCGCGACCGTTTATAGAATGAGCCGGCGACCACAGCAATCGCCATGAGGTTGGCGGCGTGGCTGGATGGGAAGCCGTATTTGCCGCCGCAACCGTCGATGAGCCGAAGCCATTCAAGGGCCGCCTCCCTGCATGGCCGAAGCCGCCCGAACAAAGGCTTGAGGATATAGTGAATCGAGGGATCGACAATGGCGATGGCCAGGGCCGCGCCCAGAACAAACCATCGTCCTCGGGGGCCGCCTTTCCACAAGAGGAGCGCAAGAACCAGCACTAATGGCCAGCGCCAGAGATCGAGATCCCCGATGTATTTGAAAAAAATATCGAAAACCGAATTGGCGAGCGTGACATTGATGAAATTCAGGATCGTCAGGTCCAAGGTTTCTCCGAGTTAGTCTGAGGTCCCTATAGGATCTCGATTTTGGGCTCAAATTATGAAATTCAGGTCAATACGGAAACTGAAATATCTGCGTGCTCTGATGTCAGCCAGGCTTTTTGCCTTCAACACTTTTGCAGTCAGAGCCCTTACGGGTCCAAAGCTACAAGCTCTGACTTGCAAAGGAGTCATCATCCTTGACCGTGGTCTTTTCGTAGGTGAAGTTGAATAATAAGAATCAAGCGCCAACACGATATCAAGACCGCCATCACCTTGAGGACACGAATCTGCTATCGGAAGCGCACCTGGCCGTTGGTGGCGTCGGTTAGTTTGGTCTTGAAGGCGGTCAGTTGCGAGGCCTTGACCTCGACCGAGAAGGTCACGACATTTTCGCCGTAATTGGCCCCCTTGAGTTCGGCCTCGAAGGTGTTTATGACATTGTGGACGACATTTATGAAATCGAATTCAGACTCGAAGACGAGCGACTCCGTGAAGAAGCGCTTTTCGATTTCGCAGGACCGAAGCAGATCGGCCGCCATCTTGCCATAGGCGCGCATGAGGCCGCCGGTACCAAGCTTGGTGCCGCCAAAATAGCGGGTTACCACGATGCAGGCGTTGGCCACCCCGCGGGCGTCAATCGATTTTAATATCGGCAGGCCGGCCGTGCCGGATGGCTCGCCATCGTCGTAATATCGGTACCGCTGCGATCGTCCGACCCCAACCTTCCACGCGTAACAATTATGGGTGGCATCATGAAACTCTTTCTTGATATCCTCGATGAAGGCGTTGGCCTCGGCCTCGGTAGTGACCGGTTTGGCGGTGGCGATGAAGCGGCTGCCTTTCACCTTCTCCTCATAGCGGCACAGGCTCTTGACCTGATAATACTGATCCTGACCTAATTTGACAGCCATCATGCGCTCCCCCTCAGATACTGATCACAAAGCCGCTCGATTCTGCTTTCATAAATCATCTTGAACAGTTCCACCTTGTCCTGATTGGACGATAAGAATCGCCTTTCTATTTTCCGGTATGCCTCTTTCGCGTGAGTCGCTGTGACTCTTTGCTGACGGATTAATTCGCAGAGCGCATCGATTTTAAGGCGGACCAGAACATATTCCAGTTCGCTGAAATCGCCGAATTCATAATGACCAGATTCCATATTAAACCATATATTTAACGACATCGTCAACGGATTCGATACCCTTTATCATTAACGCGTTGCTATTGGCGATTGTTTCGGGGTCGAGGCTGCCATCCGGGTCTGCGATGAAAACGGGCCGGGCTTGTTTATAGGCATAATGAGCGGTGCGAAGCTCGCCGCGCCTTTCAACCCCGATCTGAACCACTACCACGGCTTTGGAAAAAGCGGAGATCAAGCGGTTGCGCAGAATAAGCCTGGCGGCCTTGACCGACCTGAAAGGGTCGTACTCCGATATCAGCAGTCCGCGCTCGGTGATATTGTCGGCCAGGAGGGTATTTTCCTCGGGGTAGATATTCATTATGCCGCAGCCGAGAACGGCGATGGTCGAGCCGCCGTCCTTGATGGCGCCGATATGGGCAGCGCTATCGATCCCGGAGGCCAGGCCGGAGACAACGCCGTATCCCCTGTCCACGAAAGCCCGGGCGAGGTCGATTGCCAAGCGCAGTCCATCCTGGGTCGCCCGGGTGGTTCCCACCAGGGCGACGTGATCAAGCGCCAGGGTGTCGTAGTTTCCTTTCATATAGAGTATTGGCGGCGGGTCGTCTATTTCCCGAAGCATAGCCGGGTAATCATCATCAAGGTAAGTAGTGATGCCGATTCCGATCTCGGCATAATTTTCGAGCTTGTCTTGAAAATGGTCCGCTTTTGCGAGCGCTTTGAGGATTCGCTGGCTGCCATTTTCGCCGACCCGGGGAATATCCTCGAGCTCGGAAAGCGTGACGCTGGTGAAATTTTCCGGCGGACCGAATCGCAGGAGGAGCTGCTGGAAGATTTTGGGGCCGACTCCGCCTATCTCTGTCAGTGCCATGATAATGGATTTATGGCCACTCATACGTTCGGTATTCTCGATTGAATTGTCGTTTTTTGGCGCTCATAGTATTCGTCTGATGGAGACCAAGTCTCCGCCATTCCAGGACACCAACTGACCATTAAACCTAAATTTCCTTAATATTCGGCGAATAGCAAATAAGCCGCCGGGAATGCTCTAAGGTGCGATGATCTCTATGATATTATACGCAAGAAAGAGATAATTGTCAATTCAGCATGGCCAAAACGGTCTCGGGGGCCGGGGCCTGCAGCAGCGGCAGGTATCGATCAACCAATTGCTGGAATTCCGGTTTGAATTCGTCCCCGACGGGGAAGGAAGCCGGGACAACCATCTTCAGAGGATCGATGTAGTTGCCATTTTTCTTGACGCGATAATCGAGGTGCGGGCCGGTGCTTTCGCCGGTGGAGCCGACATAACCTATCACCTGGCCCTGGGCCACATGACCTCCGCCGGCAATGCCTCTGGCAAAACCCCTGAGGTGGCCATAGCATGTAACCATGTTGGAGGCATGCTTGACCTCGATATAATTGCCGAAACCGCTTTTCCATCCTTTGTAGATGATATGGCCGTCGCCTGCGGAAACGACGGGCGTGCCCTCGGCGGCGGCATAGTCAACACCGAGATGGGGGCGGTAGATTTTATGTATGGGGTGGAATCGGCTGCGAGAAAATCTCGATGAAATTCGCCTGTAATTGAGAGGCGATTTGAGAAAGCTCTTGCGCAGGCAATACCCCTTGTCGTCGTAGTAGTCCTTGTGGCCTGCGGAATCCTCGTAGAAGAAGGCGCGGTGAGGAGTGCCGCTGAGAATATACTCGGCTGCCAAAATGCGCCCGGCTTTAACGAAGATGCTGTCTTTTTCGAAGACCTCGAAGATGAGCGAGAATCTGTCGCCGAGTTGCGACTCGGTGAGGAAATCGATTTCCCAGCCGAAAATATCAGTCAGATCGGCGAAAATTTCCATATCGGGCAAGACCGGCAAAAGCGCATCCCAAAGGCTTGATTCAATGACACCCTCGACCCGCCTGACTTTCCGTTCCAGGTCGATATCATGAACAGTGGCAATATAGTCGTCCCCGTCGCGATCCAGCCTGTAGCGTTTCCAATCTTTGGTCATGTACTCGAAAGCCAGGACGGTGTCGCCTGCTCCCATGAAGAGCTTGAAACTGTCGCCGGGCCTAGAACGGCGCAGATCGAAAAGGCGCGACAGGCGCGAGGTGATGCCTGTTATAATCTCCCTCGAAACGGGAGAATTCATGAGTTCGCCGTAGAGGCTGGAATTTCTCGTGATGGTGCCGCTGTAGATAGCGGCAATATCGACTTTTTCCGATAACTGGGACTGGCCCCGGTCATCCGGAAGATCGTAATTTAGAAGCGAGCCGGATTGATAAGTTTTCTGCAGGACGCCGGCGAATATGAAAATAAGGACGCCCGTCAGAATCGACGTGACCCTGCTTTTCAGAGTGTGGCGGTCGTATTTTCCCGGCATAAAAATGTGCAATTGTCATTTCTCCATCGATGACGAGGTCTGTTGGGACCTTTCGCCAAAGACTTCGGCTTGAAATACGTAAAGCTCGGTATTTTTTTCTTTCCAAGCGCCGGGCGGAAGCCCCGCTTTGAGGCAGGTATGATCCAAAAATTCAATCCTATCCCATCCCTGTTCCACCGGGACCTGGGGTAAAAGAACGCCGGCGCTTATCCCCCTTTTAATATATAAGCCGTCCCTCCCCACCGCGACCGCTTTTGGATCATATATCCTTTTCATCGGCGTCAAAACGGAAATCTCAATATCAAGGGTATCAAGCTCTCCGTTTGTCACCGGTTGGAAGCGGTAGTCCGAAAATGCGGCCTGTCTGGCCATCTGGGCTACCACCTGGTAGAGCGGGCCGCCGGGGTGGAAGGTCCCAATACAGCCTCGCAATTCGCCCTTCTTATGAAGGGTCACAAACGCCCCCAGGGGCTGATTCAACGCCTCGGACCCCTTGATCGCGGAGAGGTCGAGCTCATCGCCGCCAAGATATGTCTCGATGGACTTTCGCGCAAGCGAAAGGAGCGACAATTTGTCGGCATCCGTGAGACCACATTCAAATCCGCTTGCAGTGCCGGAGCGCATTTCGGGGTCGGAGTCAATTGGGGCATTTTTCGAGGGGCTTTTCCGCGCCTTGGAAGACTCCGGCTGCTGATCCAATTCATAAATCTTTTCGTGGTTTTCGCCGTCGGCGGCATTGCCTTTATAGATGGCGGCAGAAAGATACCCGACCACGTTGGCCTTGTCGCCGCTGGCATTGCCGGAATCGCCGAAACCGGTTATTTCGACCGAGTTCGCGCCGAGTTTTTCGGCGGCGATCATGGCGGCAATAACAGGGCCGCCGCCGCAGGCCTCTGTCTTGCCCGAGGCAAGGTCCTCGGCCAGGGCGCGATAATCGAGCGCTTCGATATCGTTGCGGGCCACGGAATCGAGTTTCAGGGCCGCGGCAGAACTGTGGAAGTGCGAGAGATCAGATGATGCCACGATGAGAATATTGTCATTATTGCCAATCACCTTGGCTAAGGACTCCCCCAGCCGGGCACAGGTGGGCATATCCTGGTCGCCCATCACGAGCGCCACGAGGTCGAACTTGCCCAGGGTAAGCTGCAGAAAAGGCAGTTGAACCTCGAGGGCGTGCTCGGAGCGTCCCGGGCCTTTGTAATGCCCCTGGGCTGAAAGCTCAACTACATCACATTCCGAGGCCAAGCTCTCGCTAAGTTTTCTGTTTATGGGAATCTGGCCCAGGGGAGTTGAATAGGCCCTGCCGTCAAAGGCCGCCACGCCCCTGAAGTAGGCGGTATGCGAGGGTGAGATGACAATTACCGTCGCGTATTCCTCGCCCTCGAGGATTTTATATGCACCGGCGGCTATCTGTCCGGAATAGACGTAGCCGGCATGCGGCACGACAATGGCAATCGGTTTCGACGAGATCAGGGGCTTCCGAGCGTTGTGAAAAAAATCGGCCATCATTTTCACGAGCTCGGATGGCGCGCCGGGGTAGAAGGTGCCAGCCACAGCCGGCGGCCTGACATATGTCGAGTCGGTATTTCCCATACTTACCTCATCCTTGGCATCTAAGGAAACAGCCAATCCCAAAAGGCTGATCGCGATCACAAGAAAATGCTTCATAATATCACGGCTCCACGAACAATGATATTCAAAAAGCAAGGCGTAATCAAGGGGAATCGGGCCAACCTACTCTCCGGGTATACATCATGATTATCGACAGTTAATCAGGGTATCTGGAGCGGGCATCGTTTTGCCATTTTACAAAAGGTGAAGCATATGCTATTTTAGGCAGCAATTATGAAGACCGCTTTAATTGTAAATCCTGCCAGCGGCCATGGCAGATCCCTGTCGCTCTTGCCCAGAACGGTCAAATGGTGCCAGGAAAACCAGGTCGAAATCAAGCTCTATACGACCGCGGAACCGGGCGACGGGGTTCGGTTGGGGCGCCTGGCCAGGCTTGACGGATTCGAGAGAATCGTGGTGCTGGGCGGAGATGGAACAGTCAACGAGGTCGGGCAGACGGTGGCCGGCACTAATATTGTCCTTGGGGTGTTGCCGGCCGGCTCGGGCAACGATTTCTTTAAGATGCTCAACCATCGCCGTGATTTCAATCATGCCCTCAATATCGCATTCCTGGGGAATCATGCTCAGGCCGACGTAGGCCTGGTTAATGGAAGGCTTTTCTTCAACGCCGTCGGCGCTGGTTTCGACGCTTACGTGGCAGCCAAAGCCGCCGAGCAAAAGGCGCTCACGGGCTTCCTTAATTATCTCTGGGCCGTGTTCAGAGTCTGGCGTGTTTTCGAACCACTCATGCTCGATATCGAGCTCGACCGCCTGAGGATCTCGCAGAGCGCGACGTTAGTCAGTGTCGGCAATGGCCGCTCCACAGGCGGCGGTTTTTATCTTACGCCCGCAGCCCGGCTCGATGACGGCCTATTTGACGTCTGTCTGATCCAGGGAATACCGAAACGGAAGATATTCGCCTACTTGCCGCGGGCGCTAAAGGGAACACATGTGCGCCTGGAAGGCGTAAGAATATACAGGAGCCGGCGAGTCGTTATCCGTTCGAAGGGGAATTTTCCGGTACATGTGGATGGCGAGATCATGCCGGGTGAGCAGAACAAACTCGAGATCACCCTTGATACCAAGAAGCTCAGAGTGGCGGTCGATGAGAAGTTCAACGAAGCATAGCCTGATAATACCATTGCTTCTGGCCGTGTTACTGCCATTTGGAAACTCGCTCGGGCAGCAGAGGGAATCCAAATCACCAAACCCGACAGGGGCTCTGCTGAGATCGGCGTTTGTCCCCGGCTGGGGACAATTTTATAACAGGAAATATATCAAGGGAACAGTCATTGCTCTGGGGGAAAGCTACTTGATAATCGGCATTTACAATGACTGGAGGGAGGCGAACAAGTTCGAAAGGAATTTCAAAAACGCTACCGATTTGACAATCAAGGCCCGCGAGTTCGCCAATTTCGAAAACGCCCGTGACAGTCGCAATCTCAAGATGTGGATATTGGCAACGGCAGTATTCTATTCCATGTTCGATGCCTATGTGGACGCCCACCTGGCCAACTTCGACCAGAAAGACAAGGCGTACGAGGTCTTCCTGGCTCCCATGAATGACGGTATCCAACTTGTCCTAGCGCTGGACATAAAATGAACATCGTTGGTCTATCGGGAAGCGCCAGCGGCGGCTCATCAACCGATATTTTAATACAAACTGTTCTCACCGAAGCATCAGCCCCGCACATAAAGACGCGATTCTACAGGCTCAATGAGAGGCAGATACTACCGTGCCAGGCCTGCGGTATCAGCCCGGAACCGGATTATTGCTTTTTTCATGACGGCATGGATGAACTATTCAATGTCATGGAGAAATGCGAGGGTATCGTGCTGGGTTCACCGGTCTATTTCGATTCGGTCTCGGCCCAGACCAAGCTCTTCATCGATCGCACCAACTGCCTTCGCCCTGCCGATTTCTCCGACCGCTCTATGCAGAAGTTTAAAGAGC